>CAYTTU010000104.1:0-42068 GCA_964440905.1 uncultured Acidimicrobiia bacterium
AAGTCGAGGAATCCGACGGTCAGACCTTTGCCCATTCGATCCGCTTCGGCGCGGATGGGCACTGAAGAGAGTTACCAGTCGCCCGACGCCCGACGCCCGCCAGAGACCCATGGCTCACGGCTCACAGCTAGGACTCCGGACTCAGGACTCAGGACTCTGAACTCTGAACTCCAAACTCCAAACAGCCGACAGCTGGAAGCTGGCGCCTCACCGCCCCACCCTCTCCAGGTACTCGCTGTGCACCTTCTCCAACCAAGCCGCGGCCGTCGCCGCCACGGCGCGGCCCCGCGGCCCGGCAAAGAAGTCGAACCCGTGGTTGGCCCAGCGCACCTCGAGCAGTTCTGCCTCCGCTCCCCCAGCGGTGCGCAGCGCATCGACCAGACGTCGTGACAACACCGGCGGCACCACGGTGTCGCCGTCACCGTGGATCACCAGGAAGGGAGGGCGGCGGTCGGTGGCCAGGCGGATCGGTGAGGCGCTGGCCCAACGGGAGCCGTCCATCTCGGGGGACACCTTGATCACCGACGTCTCCAGGTAGGGCCACAAGGGCCTGCCTGAGTCGTCGAGCAGGTCATGCACCCCGTAGAGGGGGATGCAGGCCTGCACCGCGCTGTCGGCGTCCTCGAATCCGGGTTGCAGCGCGGCATTGCCGGCGGTGAGCCCCGCCAGCGCCGCCAGGTTGCCTCCCGTCGATCCCCCGGCGATGGCGATGAAACCCGGGTCCACCCCGAGCTGCGCCGCATTGGATCGCACCCAGGCGATGACCCGCTTGACGTCGACCAGATGATCGGGATGCGTGGCCTCGGGGCTGAGCCGGTAGGACGGAGTGATCACCTGCCATCCCGAGGCTGCCAACCGGTAGAGCATGGGGTGGGCCTGGGTGTGGCGCTTGCCCCGCCACCATCCGCCACCGTGGATGTGGATCAGCGCCGGTCGTGGCCCGGTGGCGGGATCCGGCCCGAGCCGGTCGAGGACATGACGGGGATGCGGTCCGTACGCGAGGGCACGATCCACCTGCAGACCGCGGGGCCGCCGGGCAATCGGCATCACCAGGGCGGCGACCCGGGACCATCGCGCCCTTTCGTCGTGTCGCGCTGCGCCCGAGGCGATGAGCTGCGCCGCGGCGCGGTAGCCGCGGAGCAGGGCGAGACCGAATCCGATCGCGGCGGCAGCGAACAGTATCCGCGTCGTCAGGCCGATCCCGACCCCGTCGGCAGCGAACAAACCCAACAGAGCCGCTCCCAACCACCATCCCGCCGCCTCACTCCCCACCATCGCCGCCACCCACACCCAGGGACGGGTGCGCACCGCGGCCAGCGCCACCAGCGCGATCAGGACGGCGGCGGCGAGGAGCAGGTAGGACACTCCGGGAGGGTAAGCCAACCCGGTCACAGGGCGGCGTCAGGCGGTCCCGGGGTATAGTCTCGGCAGACGACGAGCCCGAGGAGAGCAATGGTGGAAGCGTACGTGTTGATCCAGACCGAGGTCGGCAAGGCCGCCCAGGTCGCCCTCGCCGTTGGCAAGATCGACGGCGTCAAGGCCTCCCAGGCCGTGACCGGACCCTACGACGCCATCGTGCATGCAGTCGCCGACGACGTCGATGCCCTCGGCAAGCTCGTCGTGGCCAAGATCCAGGCCATCGAGGGGATCACCCGCACCCTGACCTGCCCCGTGGTGAAGCTCTAAGAAGTCATGAGTCTTGAGTCCTGAGTCCTGAGTCATAAACCAGAGGGACCCGAAACTCAACCGCGACTTCGGGCGCAAGAACCCGGTTTTCGGACTCATGACTCATGAGTCATGACTTCCTGACTCATGACTCATGACTTCCCAGCGCCATCCCCACCAACTCGTCACACAACTCGGCGTACCCCAGACCGGTCGCCTCCCACATCATCGGGAACATGGAGCGTGACGTGAACCCGGGCATCGTGTTCACCTCGCTGAGCAGGAACCCGCGGCCCCCCTCCTCGTAGAAGAAGTCCACCCGGGCCAGACCGGCGCACTCCAGCGCGGTAAAGGCGCGGCACGCCAGGTGGCGCACCATCTCGGTCGCCGCCTCGCTCAGC
This sequence comes from uncultured Acidimicrobiia bacterium, assembly GCA_964440905.1. Classification (GTDB taxonomy): domain Bacteria; phylum Actinomycetota; class Acidimicrobiia; order Spongiisociales; family UBA11373; genus UBA11373. The sequence goes on from CAYTTU010000104.1 coordinate 2,067, forward strand.
GCCGCCGGCACCTCGATACGGGTGGCATCGTCGCGGTACTTGGCGTCGTAGGTGTACCAGCCCGAGGCCACGATGATCTCCCCCGGCACCGAGGCCCGCGGTCCCTCCAGCACCGCCACTTCGATCTCGCGTCCCTTCACCTCGGCCTCCACCAGCACCTTGCGGTCGTGCTCCAGTGCGAGGTGTATGGCATCTTTGAGCGACCCCTCGTCCGCGGCGCGGCTGATCCCCACCGACGAGCCCAGGTTGGCCGGCTTGACGAACAGCGGAAAGCCCAACCCACCTCCGATCCGGTCGACCACATCACCCGGTGAGGTGAGGAAGTCGCCCCGCCGTACCACCATGTAGTCCCCCACCGGAATCCCCGCCTCCCGGCAAAGGCGCTTGGCCACGTCCTTGTCCATGGCGATCGCCGAACCCAGCACCCCGGAGCCGACGTAGGCGAGACCCGCCATTTCGAACAGGCCCTGAATGGTTCCGTCCTCGCCGTAGGGGCCGTGCAGCACCGGGAAGGCGACGTCGAACTCGACCGGGGTGCCATGACCGAGCAGCCTTCCCCCGGGAACCTCGAGCTGCACCGCCGGCCCTTCTGCCACCAAGGGATCGGTAGTGGAGTCCGCGAGGTGGAACTCGCCGAAGGGATCGATCCCCACCGTGACCACATCGTGACCCTGGGACCGCAGCGCCGCCACCGTGGACACAGCCGAAGCGCACGACACCTCGTGCTCCCCAGACTTGCCGCCGAAGAACACCGCCACCCGGGCCACCCCGGCTACTCCTCGCCCTTGCCGGCGGCGATGGCGTGGAACCCGCCGTCGACGTGGATCACCTCGCCGCTGGTGGCCGGGGCCCAATCGGAGAGCAGCACGCAGATCATCTTTGCCACCGGGGAGGCATCGTCCACATTCCATCCCAGCGGGGCCCGCTCCGCCCAAACGTGCTTGAACTGGCCGAACCCGGGGATGTTCTTCGCCGCCACCGTGGCCAGCGGACCGGCCGATACCGCATTCACCCGGATGTGATGCTCTCCGAGGTCGCGTGCCAGGTAGCGGGTCACCGACTCCAGCGCCGACTTGGCCACGCCCATCCAGTCGTAGGCGGGCCACGCCTGGGTGTTGTCGAAGTCCAGCGTCACCAGCGATCCGCCCCCTGCCTTCCGCAGCAGCGGGAGCAGACCCACAGCCAGGGTCTTGTAGGAGAACGCCGAGGTCATGAAAGCGGTGGCGGCGCTCGCCGCCGGCGTGTTGAGGAAGTTGCCCCCCAGGGCGTCCTCGGGGGCGAAGGCGATGGCATGCAGCGCACCATCCACCGCACCCCAGCGCTCGGTCAGATCGGTGACCAGCGACTCCATGTGCACCGCGTCGTTGATGTCCAGTTCCACGACGTCGGGCGTCTTGGGAAGACGACCCGCGGCCCGCTGGGTCAGGGCCAGCCCCCGGCCGAACCCGGTGAGCAGAACCTCGGCTCCCTGTTCCTGGGCGATGCGGGCGGTATGCCAGGCAATCGAGTCGTCGGTGAGCACCCCGGTGATCAACAACCGTTTGCCTGAGAGCAACACCGATCCCTCCTGGTCGGCGGACATGGTATCGGTCAGTTGACGTTCGCCCACGCCCGCAGCCCCAGGCCCATCACGAACAGCAGCAGCAGACCCCAGGCCAGGGCGGGTCGCTTCTCCATCTGGGTGCGGTAGATGTAGGCGAAGGCGAAGGTGAACAGGATCACGAACCCATAGAAGAGGTGAAAGTCGTTGCCGGGTCGAAAGCCCTGGTTGTAGGCGAGGAAGCCGAGGGTCACCTGGATCAGCATCGTTCCGATGGCGGCATACATGGCGATGCGGAAGATGCGGTTCGCCTGGCGCTTAGTGACGGCCAGTAAGAGCCCCCACAACCCGACCAAACCGTTGGCGATCACCGCCACCAAGAACCAGGAGGCATGCAGGTCGCGCATCGCGAAGGGATGGTAGATGGTCAGGCCCCGAGCCCCGGCTACACAGCCCTCGTCACGTCCGCCACCTGTGCTCCCAGGAACCCGATCAATTCCCCCGCATCGAGGTTGATCGCCACCCCGTGTTCGCCTCCACCGATCGAGGCCAATCCACCCATGGCGGCGTCGGCGATCACCGGGAGCGCCGTGCGCGAGCCGAACGGCGTGATCGTGCCCGGGGTGTAATCGGTCGCCGCCACTGCTTCCTCTGCCGAGGCGAGCGACAATCGCGACACCCCGCACACCTTGCGCAGCTTGGCCCAGTCGATCACCCGGTCGCCAGGGACCAGCACCATCAAGAGGTCGCCTTCGGCGCGCCGCACCACGATGGTCTTGATGACTCGATCGAGTTGGACGCCGCGGGCGATGGCGGCTTCTGCGACCGAGTTCACCTTGCCGTACTCGACCACCTCATGTGCAAGCCCGGAGGCAGCAACCGCTCGCGTTCCCGGGGTGTCAGCCATCCAGCAATAGGTCGCTGAACTGGTCGCGCACCACCTTCTTGTCGAACTTGCCGGTACCGGTCTTGGGCAGGGAGTCGGTGAACTCGATCACGTCGGGCAACCACCACTTGGCGACGCGGGGCTCGAGGTGGGCGAGCAACTCCTCGGCGGACACCTCCATGCCGGGCCGCTTCACCACCAAGGCGAGCGGTCGCTCCTGCCACTTGACGTGCTTCACCCCGATCACCGCGGCCTCGAGCACCGCGGGATGCGCCATCAACTCCCGCTCCAGGTCGAGCGACGAGATCCACTCCCCGCCCGACTTGATGACGTCCTTGGCCCGGTCGGTGATGACGATGTACCCCTCCGGCGTGATCTTGCAGACGTCACCGGTGCGCATCCAACCATCGACAAAGGTCTCGCGGCGGTCGTCGCGGTAGTACTCCGCCGCGATCCACGGACCGCGGATCAGCAACTCCCCGAAGGCGACCCCATCGTGGAGCAGCGGGTTGCCTTCCTCGTCGACGATCTTGACCTGCAGTCCGGCGACCGGAAGGCCGGCGGTCTGCAGGATGTCGAGTTGACGGTCGAACGGCAGCGCGGCGTGCTCGGGCAACAGGGCGGCGATCGAGGCCACCGGGTTGGTCTCGGTCATCCCCCAGCCCTGCTGCACCACGATGCCGCGCTCGCGGTGGAACCACTCGATCATGGCCCGCGGCACTGCCGAGCCACCGCACAAGAAGGCCCGAATCGAGGAGGTGTCGACTTCGGGGTGCTCCATCAGGTACTGCTGGATGCCGCCCCACACCGTCGGCACCCCGGCGGAGAAGGTGACCCGCTCCTCGGAGAACAGCCGCACCAACCCCGGGGCGGAGAGGTCGGGTCCGGGGTACACCAGCTTGGCTCCGGCAGTGACCGCACCGAAGGGATAACCCCAGGCCGCGGCGTGGAACATCGGCACCACCGGGAGGACGACGTCGCTGGAGGTGATGGGGAAGGTGGCCAGCGACGAGATGGTGTGCAGGTACGTGGAGCGCTGGGTGTAGGCCACCCCCTTGGGGTTGCCGGTGGTGCCCGAGGTGTAACACAGCATCATCGGGGAGCGCTCGTCGAGCCGGGGCCACTCCTCCCATGGGGCGACATCGGCGATCAGGTCCTCGTAGGCAACCGCATTGGGCAAGGTGGTCGGCGGAACCGTGTCACCCATCACCACGAACCGCTCCACGGTGGTGAGGTCGCCGGAAAAACGCTCCACCAGGGGAATCAATCCGGGGTCGATGAACAAAACCTTGTCGCCGGCGTGGTTGACGATGTAGGCGAGTTGGTCGGGGAAGAGCCGGATGTTGAGGGTGTGACACACCACGCCGGTGTTGGCGGTGGCCCAGTAGAGCTCGTGGTGGCGGATGTTGTTCCAGGCAAAGGTGCCGATCGGCTCGCCCGGGGCCGCCCCGAGCCGGTCGAGAGCAGTGGCAAGGCGGCGCACTCGATCGTCGGTGGCGCCGTAGGTGGTGCGGTGCACCGTGAGATCGTCCTCCACCGAGACGATCTCCCGACCGGGATGGTGCCGCACCGCGTGGTCGTAGAGAGTCGACAGCAGCAGCGGGAAGTCGTCCATCATGTGCGGCATCCCGATCCCCCTCCCCGCCTACGACGCTCAGGCGTCGTCGCCCATCAGCTCCCGCTTCTTGCGATCGAAGTCCTTCTGAGTGATCAGGCCCTGCTCAAGCAGGGTGGTGTAGCGCTTCAAGGTCGCGGCGCTGTCGTTGCGGTTGTGCATCGTTCCGCTGCGGAGCTCTTTGGTGCGCATCTCCCGCACGTTGTACACCAGGCCCTGGAACGCCTCGGGCTCGGGGATATCGGCGAACTTCTGCTGCCCATGCTCCCCTGCCGACTCGATCAGCAGGTCCCCGGAATGGAGCACCCGCTCCAGGATGCTCTGGGAGAACGCCAGGTCGTTGATGTTCTCCAGCGGGATCTCCTTGCCCTTGCGCGACAGGATCCCGCTGCGGCGGATGATCCGCTCCGTGGTGAGCACGTAGTGGGTAAACCACCAGGCGATGAACGGGTAGAGACCCTTGTAGAGGAACACCACTCCGACCATGGCGGTGATGATCCAGTCGAACCCGCTGTTGTCCGGGGGGTACCTCCAGGTGAGGATCACCAGGGCGATCAACAGCACGACCCAGAGAAACGGGATGATGAGGAGCCGCCAGTGGGGTCGGAACTCGCGGATCACGTCTTCGCCATCGGTGAGCAGGCGGCGTGGGTAGGTCATGGGAGGAAGGCTACCCGACTCCCGACGCCCGACTCCCGACGCCGGACTCCCGCCTTCTCCACCATGAGACGGCGGGGCCGACCGAGACCAGGACCAGGAGCGACAGCACCGAGATCGCCAGCCCGGGAATCAGGCCCGGAGGCACGAACCGCACCCGCACCACGTGATGACCCGCCGGGACCGCAACCCCGAGCACCAGTCCGTTGGTGCGCAGCACCGGCGCCGAGTGTCCGTCGACGCTGGCCCGCCATCCCTCCGCCCACGTGTGCGACAGCACCAGAAGGGAGTCGGTGGCGGCATCCACCACCACCTCGCCGCCATCGAGCACGTCGGCTGACACCACCGTCCCGGAGAACCCGTCGGAGGTGAAATCGCCGGCGTCGGGGCTGCGCTCCACGTAGGCCACCCGATCGAGGGGCGTGGCTGGATCGACCAGGGCGGCGCGGATCTCGGAGAGTGGTGCCACCACCACCGCCCCCACCAGGTAGGCCTCGGGCAGGCGCGGCTCCCGCACCCACCGGATGAAGTCGAGGCCGGGGATCTGAAACTCCCGCTGCCAACCGACGGCGGCGGGATCGATCCGCTCCTGCAGGATCATCGTGCTCACCCGGAGCACATCGGCGATCCACCCTGGACCCCACAGGTCGGGACGGGTCGGATTGCCGTGATACAGAAACCCACCGGCAGTCTCCGCCCACTCCCCCTGGAGCAGCGGGTCGTACCCGTTCACCCCGTGCAGGTCCTTGACCACCGAGAGGCTGCGGAACCCGTACCAGTCCGACGCCCACCGGTCGATCCCGCCCGGGGCGTCGTGGGGCGCGCCGATCGATACCGCAGACTCGTCGTAATAGGCCGTCGTGGCCTCGGGGTCGGCGGAGATCCGCCACGGCGCCACCGCGGCGAACAGCACCATGTCGATGGCGCACACCGCCACCAGTGCCGCCACCCCGATCCGGCGCCACCGCACCGCCAGGACAACAGCAAGCACGACCCCGAAGAGCAGGATCGCGGGACGAGCCAACGCCATGCCCCCAGCGCTGCCGGCGGCGATTTCACCGCTCACCGGGGCGAAGTGGGGCAGCGCCTCGGCAACGGCGATCACCCCGACCACCCCCACCGCCAGGCCGGGCAGGAAGCGCCGCGGGGCACGCAGCAGTTCACGGGTCCCGAGGGCGGCGAGTAGCGCCATCACCAGATTCAGCAGCCACACCGTCCGCCCCCAGTGCCGGAACAAGCTCGCTCCGGGGAGGGCGGTGTACATCACCCTCCCCAGTGGGGTCGATCCGCCCAGAGCCACGATGGTCGCCACCAACCCCACCGCCAACAGAGCCCACACGGTGCGGTCCCGCCGCCTGGCGGCGACTCCTACCACGGCCAGGGCGATCACCACCACCCCGGCGTAGGCCCCGGTCTCCTGTATCAGTCCCGTGGTGGCCCAGTCGCCGTCGATCGAGCCACCGAACAGGTATGGGAACAGCAGCATCAGGAACTGGTGCGGGAGGATCGAGCCCTCGAAGGCGGCGGCGACGTCGAGGGTGGGCCGCACGCTGGTACGGCTGAACTCGAACAGCGGCAGCAGCTGGATCATCGCCAGACCGACACCGCAACCCAGCGCCAGCCCCACCCGGCCCAGGGCGGGCCAGTCGGGTCGTCGCCCCGCAACCCGGGCAACGGCGTACACCGCGACGCCGAGACCGGCCATCCACAGCAGCTGGGGTTGTCCCAGCAGGCCAGTCAGCGCCAGGGGTACCGCCACCAGCAGTGCCCGCGGCGCGGACCAGCGCTCCACGAGCAGATCGACCCCGAGGAAGGCGAGCGGCAGCCACGCCGCCGCGGCGAGGAAGGCGGGGTGCATCAGATGGAACACGACGTATCCGCTCAGGGCGTACCCGGCGCCGGCGATGACCGCCCCGGGCCGGGACCGCCAGCGATGCCACGCCCAGGCGAAAGCGGCCAGCCCGGCCGCCCAGAGGTGAAAGAGGAACCACCAGCGGTAGGCCTCCACCGGTTCCAACCATCCGAAGACGACATTGAAGGGATAGAACACCGCGAATTGGCCGGTGCCCACCGTCGAGTGCCCGGCAAAGATGTTCGGGTTCCAGAAGGCAGCGCCCGGGCCGCGGATCTCCCGCCACACCGATGCGAAGAAAGGGACGGTTTGCTCGTTGACGTCGCCGTACATAGCGGTGCGCGAACCGGTGAGCACTCCGGAAAAGGGCACAGTCACCGCGGCGAGGGTGGCGGCGATCGAGAGCCACCAACCGCGAACCAGTCCCCAGAGTGCCCGCATCGGCGGGTGAGTGTATGGGGAGACGGAAGCCGGAGGCTGGATTGGAGTTTGGAGTTTGGAGTTTGGAGTTTGAGGGGAGACTCTCAACTCTGAACTTCTCCAGACGCGAGAAACCCCGAGGGAGTCCGGCCGAAGCCTCGCCCTCTCGGGGTTCCCCGAGCGAAACGCACCTTGCGGGACGCCTCTGCACTACGCCTCGGAACGAATCCGTGTGCGAAGCCTGGCCCGGCGACCGCAGCGACAGCTTTCGCCCGCTGCGACCCTCTCTTGCGAGAGCTAGGTCGGAAGCCTCCTCCAGGAGTTGCCTCCCTTTGGCTCCCCGGGTCACCCCGAGTGGTAACCGGGAAGATACGACAGGCTGCTCCCGAGGTCAAACGAAAACGCTGTTGAGATTTCGCGCAAGGAGAACGGTTTTCGCGGGGGCCCGGGAGATGAAGCTGCGAGCCCATGAGCCACGAGCCACGAGCCATGAGCCAGCTCGAGGATCGGACAAGGGCCACGGGGATCGCTCATCGCTCATCGCCACCGCGATTCGGGCACCCGGTCGTCGGGAGGAGGGCATCGGGCGACGGGCGACGGGCGACGGGAGACGGGCGACGGGCGACGGGCGACGGGCGACGGGCGACGGGCGTCGGGCGACGGCCCCGAAGGGCCCACCACGCGGAAAAGCCCCGAGTGAGTCTCGGCCGAAGCCTGCACCCTCCCGGGGCTTCCCGTTCGAAACGCTCCTTCCGAAGCGCTCCTGTCCCCCGCCTCGGAGCGAATCCGTGAGCGAAGGCCGGCCCGGCGACCACAACGATGCTTATCGCTCGCTGCGACCCTCCCTTGCGGGAGCGAGGCCGGATGCCGCCTCCAGGAGTTGCCTCCCTTCGGCCCCCCCGGGTCACCCCAGGTGGTAACCGGGAAGATACGGGCGCCTTACCCAAGCGTCAAACCAGAACGCTGCTGAGATTTCGCGTGCGGAGAGCAGATTTCGCGGAGGAAGCGGTCAGCTGTCAGCTATCAGCTTTCAGCCAGACGCCTCTTCGCCCATCGCTCATCGCCCATCGCCTCTCCGGCGACCGGCATCTGGCCTCCGGACGCCTCCTACTCTCCCCCGCGCACATGTCCACCAGGCTCCTGACGCGCGGCTTCGTCCTCGCCTGGCTGCTCAGCTTCTTCTCCGGTCTGGCCTTCTTCCTGTTCGTGCACTTCCCCCGCTACCTGGAGGATCTCGGAGCCGACCCCGCCGAAGTCGGCCGGATCGTCGGGGCCACGGCGCTGGCGGCGATCGCCATTCGTCCGCTGGTGGGCCGGGCGATGGACCGCCGGGGTCGCCGCCCGGTGGTGCTATTCGGCAACGCAGTCCACGTGGTCGCGCTCCTGCTCTATCTCACCGTCGACCACATCGGACCGTGGCTCTACGCGGTGCGAATCCTCCACGGCTTCGGGGAGGCGTTGCTCTTTGCCGCCACCTTCACCATCGCCGCCGACCTGGTCCCGGCAGAACGCCGCACCGAGGGTCTGGCGCTGTTCGGGGTCTCGGGGCTACTGCCTATCGCCGTGGGCGGGGTGTTAGGCGACTTCCTTCTGAGTCGGTTCGCGTTCGAGTCGATCTTCCTCGCCGCCCTCGGCCTCGGGGCGCTGGCGCTGCTGCTGGCCTTGCCGCTCCCCGAGACGGTCACGCCGGCGGCGGCGGAACACCACCTGCCCTTCCTCACCTCGCTGCGCCAACGCGACCTCATCCCGATCTGGTGGATCACCCTGGTGTTCTCGCTGGCGCTGACCGCCTACTTCACGTTCCTGCGGCTCTACATCGACGAGAGCGGAATCGGCTCGATGGGCGGGTTCTTCGGGGCCTACGCCACCACCGCGGTGCTGCTTCGCCTGTTCGCCGGGTGGCTCCCCGACCGCATCGGACTGAAACGGGTGCTCTACCCGGCGATGCTGGTGTTTGCCACCGGTCTGTTGCTTCTGGCGGCGGCCCACTCGGCCACGGCCGTGGTGGTGGCCGGGGTGTTCTGCGGGGCGGGGCACGGCTACGGGTTCCCGATCCTGTTCGCCCTGTGTTTCAGCCGGGCCCGCCCCGCCGCCCGCGGAACCGCGGCGGTGATCTTCACCGGTCTGTTCGACGTCGGAATCCTTGCCGGCGCCCCGGTTCTGGGCTGGGTCGCCAACCAGTTCGGGTACCCGACGATGTTCCGTCTGGCGGCGATGTGGGTGGCGGTGGGGTTGGTTTCGTTCGCCTTCTGGGACCGCGACCTGCGCTTTCCCGGCCGGGCGAACTACAGACGTGTCACTCCCGACCCGTATAGTCCGGTTCATGCCGTTGGAGACCCTGTCCCCGAGCCGGGCGAGTGACTTCAAGCACTGCCCCCAGCTCTTCAAGTTCCGTGCCATAGACCGGCTGCCCGAGCCGACCACGGTCTATCAGGCGCGCGGCACCACGGCCCACCTCGCCTTGCAGCGGCTCTACGACCTCCCCGCCGCCGAGCGCACCCCGGAGCGGCTCTACGACCTGTTCCGCCAGGCATGGTCCGAGGTGCGCTCCACCGAGTTCGAGGGGTTGTTCACCAGCGTGGAGGAGGAGCGGGCCTGGGGGCTGGAGAGCCTGACCCTGCTCGCCAACTACTTCGCCGTGGAGGATCCCACGCTCGTCGAGCCGCTCGATCGCGAGCTCGACATGCTGGAAGACCTCGACGGGATCGTGATCCGGGGGATCCTCGACCGCATGGAGGAGACCGCGGACGGGCGGCTGGTGATCTCGGACTACAAGACGGGGAAGGCGCCCCCGGAGCAGTACGCCCTACCGGCGTTCTTCGCCCTCAAGATATATGCACTGCTCGTCCGGCGGCGCACCGGGCGGACCCCCGACGCCCTCAAGCTCATCTACCTGAACGGACCGACCGTCTACGAGATCGCGGTCAACGACGCCGCCCTCGACGCCATGGACCGCCAGTTGCGGGCTCTGTGGATCGCCATCGACAAGGCGATGGCCGGGGACCACTTCCCGCCCCGCGTCAGCAGGCTGTGCGACTGGTGCTCGTTCCAGGACATCTGCCCCGCCTTCGCCGTGGCGTCGCTCGCCGCCGCCGGCTGAGAGATCAGGGGTAGATGCCCCGAGCCAGCTTGGCGTCGGCCACCCGCCGAATCCCCTTGATCAGGGCGGCAGTGCGCATGTCGGTCTTGTGGTTGCGGGCCACCGCCTGCACCTCTTCATAGGCCCGGCTCATGATCTCGCGCAGCCGGCCCACTATCTCGGACTCGGACCACAGGTAGTTCTGCAGGTCCTGCACCCACTCGAAGTACGACACCGTCACCCCGCCGGCGTTCGCCAGGACGTCGGGGACCACCAGCACCCCCATCTCCTTGAGAATGCGATCCGCCTCGATGGTGGTGGGGCCGTTGGCCCCCTCCATGATCAGCTTGGCCTTGACCGCGGCGGCGTTGTCCTTGGTGATCACCCCGCCCGTAGCGCACGGCATGAGCACCTCGCAATCCATGGCGAGGAGGGTAGCATTGTCGATCGGGTCTCCTCCGCGGAAGCCCACCAGGGTCCGGTGCTTGTCCATGTACTCCATGGCGGCGGGCACGTCGATGCCCCGTCCGTTGTGGATCCCTCCGGCGACGTCGGAGATTCCGACCACCACCGCACCCGACTGGCTCGCCGCCAGCGCCGCATAGCGGCCGACGTTGCCGAAGCCCTGTACCGCCACCCGGGCCCCCTCGTGGGCGATACCGCACTGGGCTGTGGCCACGGGGAGCAGGCTGACCATTCCGCGACCGGTGGCCTCGCGCCGGGCGATCGACCCACCCAGCGCGGGAGGCTTCCCGGTGACCACCGCCGGTTCGGTGTGGCCTACCTGCTGGCTGTAGGTGTCCATGATCCAGGCCATCACCTGCTCGTCGGTGCCCATATCCGGGGCCGGGATGTCCTTGTCGGGTCCGATGAAGTCGATGATTTCGGCGGTGTAGCGCCGGGTGACCCGCTGCAGCTCGGCGGACGACAGGGTGGTGGGATCCACCCGCACTCCGCCCTTGGCCCCGCCAAACGGGATGCCGACGATGGCGCACTTCCAGGTCATCAGCATCGCCAGCGCCGCCACCTCACCGAGGTTGACGTCGGGGGCGTAGCGGATCCCGCCCTTGGTCGGTCCCATGGTGAGGACGTGCTGCACCCGATATCCGAAAAGGGTCTCGACGTCGGTCATCTCGTCGGTGCGATACGGGATGGTGACGATGATCGATCGCTGCGGCACCCGGAGGCGCTCGGCGATGTTGTGGTCAAGGTCCATGAACTCGGCCACCCGGTCGAACTGGCTGATGGCCTCGGAGTACAGCGGGGATTCCCACTCCCGCAAGCCATCCCTGAGGATGTCCGATGCCATGAGACCTTCCGTGTGGCGGACGGCACAATCTAACGAGGCAGGAATGCTCCCCGGCGGGCAATCCGTCGCTGCCCCCGGTTAGGTTGACCCCGTGACCGAGATCAGGCTGGGACCGGGGGATTGGGATACGGCGCTCGCCGACGCCTCCGGACCGCAACTGGTGGTCGCCGGTCCCGGTGCGGGCAAGACCGAGTTCCTGGTCCGCCGGACCCGTCATCTCATCGCCTCCGGGGTGCCGCCGGAGTCGATCCTGCTCCTCGCCTTTTCCCGGCGCGGCGCCGCCGAGCTGCGCACCCGGGTCTCCGCCGGCCTCACCCGCTCGTTCAGCGTGGTGGCGGCGGCGACGTTCCACTCCCTGGCGATGCGGCTCCTCGAGGCCCACGGTCCCATCGGGGGATGGCAGCGCACTCCGACATTGCTCACCGGACCCGAGCATGTCGAGTTGGTGGCCGAGCTGCTCGCCGCCGAGGACCCTGCTGGCTGGCCGCTTCCGTTCCGCACGGTTCTGGCCAGCCGGGCCTTTGCCGAGGAGGTGGCCGACTTCGTACTGCGCGCCGCCGAACGGCTCGCCGAGCCGGACGATCTGGAAGCGATGGGCCGCGCCGACTGGCGCGCCCTTCCCGGTTTCGTGCGCCGCTACCGGGACTCCCTGGTGGAGCGGGGCCGCATCGACTACGGGACCCTCCAGGTGGAGGCGCTTCGGATCCTTGACCATCCCGAGACCGCTTCCGGTCTCGCCGCAACGTTCTCCCACGTACTGGTGGACGAGTACCAGGACACCACGGTGGCCCAGGCTCGCATCTCCGAGCACCTTGCCGCGGTGCACCGCAACCTCACGGTCGCCGGCGATCCCTATCAATCGGTGTACTCGTTCCGCGGGGCGGAGCTCACCAACGTTGCCGAATTCCCCGACCGGTTCCGCGATGCCTCCGGACAGCCGGCGCGCCGCATCGTGCTCACCCATTCGTTCCGCGTTCCGGCCGCCATCCTCGATGCCGCGGTGCGGCTCACCTCTGGGGCGGGTCTCCCCGGATCCGCCGGGCCGGTCGAGCCCGCCCCCGGGATCGGTGCAGTCGAGACCTACGGATTCGACCAACAGTCGGGCGAGGCGGAGTGGATCGCCGCCGAGTTGCAGCGGCTCCACCTGGTCGATCGCATCCCCTATCGGCGTATGGGGGTTCTGGTGCGCTCCAAGCGCAGATTCCTCCCCGAGCTGTCGCGAGCACTGGACCGGAGGCGGATCCCCCACGCCCGCCCCGACACCCGGCTGGCAGACCATCCTGCGGTGCGCCCCGTGCTCGATCTGGCCGAGGCGGCCTGCGGAGATACCGGGGCACTGCGCCGGGTGCTGATGGGGCCGCTGGTGGCGCTCACTCTGTCCGCCACCCGGGAGATCGAACGCCGTGCCTCGGTAGAGGGATGGACCGTGGCGCTTCAGGGCCGCGGCGAAGCGGTGGATCTGGTCCGCGGCTTGTTGGCCGAGCCGGCATGGGCCACTACCGATGCGGCCGCCGACGGGTTCTGGACACTGTGGACCGCCCTTCCCGGTTTGCCGGCAATTGCGCTGGCCGATGCCGACAACCGCCGGGCGCTGGCTTCTTTCTCCCAGGCGCTGGAGCGGTTGCGGGAGCGTGACCCCGGAGCCGGGCTGGCGGGTTACGCCGCCATGATGCGCCGCGAGGACTTCGAGGCCGAGCCGCTCCTCTCGCTGCGCGACGCCGGTGCCGACCGAGTGACCCTCACCACTTTGCATCAGGCCAAGGGGATGGAGTTCGAGGTGGTGTTCATCGCCGATGCCCGCGAGGGGGTGCTGCCTGACCTGCGGGCACGCGACTCACTGCTGGGAACCCGCCACTTGTCACCGGCATTGAGCGGCGACGACCGGGCCTACGCCCGGTTCCGGGTGCAGGAAGAGCGCCGTCTGGCGTACACCGCCATGTGCCGGGCCAGCCGGCGCGTGGTGTGGACCTGCACCGTCGGCTCGCCGGACCACACCGAGGGGACCCCGAGCCGCTTCCTCGCCCTGGTGGCGGGGCGTCCCCTCGACGAAGCGGTGCGTCCTCCGGACGAAACCACCCGGCCCACCACGCCGCGCGACGCCGAAGCGTGGTTGCGAAGACGACTCGGCGACCCCTCCCTCCCCGCTGCCGAGCGTATCGCCGCCCTCGGCGCACTTGCCGAAGGCGATTGGAGGCCGCGCCCGATCACAGAGTTCGCCGGCATTCTGGCGCATGGTCCGGACACCGGGCTGATCGACCCCGAACCGCGGCTCTCCCCCAGCCAGGCCGAGTCCTACGCCGACTGCCCGCGCCGCTACGCCTTCGAGCGGCTGCTGCGGATCAGCGACGGCGGTTCGAAGAGCGCCTCGCTGGGAAGCGTGCTGCACCGGGTCCTGGAGATCGCCGAGCGCGATGCGGTCGCCGCGGGCCGCGACCACGGAGAGGTCGAGCACGCCGTGGAGGTGTTCGCCGCCGAGTTCGATCCCGCCGAATTCGACGGACCCCCGTGGTCGGACTCGTGGCACCGACGCGGCGAGCGCATTCTGCGCCACCTCTACGAGTACTGGCCGGGCAAAGGCCCGGCGGTGGGATTCGAGAGCGCGGTGTCGCATCAACTCGACGGAGTCACCTGGGTGGGACGGGTCGATCGCGCCGAGCAACGGTCCGACGGGGTTCACATCATCGACTACAAGACCGGGACCTCGGTCAAGAAGCTCGACGAGGCCGCTGGGGCGGTGCAGCTCGGGTTCTACGTGCTCGCCTCCGGGGAGGGGGTGACGGGCGCCGAGTTCTGGTATCCCGGCGACTCCCCGGGCAAGCGCAAGAGCGTCACGGTGCGCCGCTTCGAGATGAACCGGCTTCCCGAGGTGCGCGACGAGATGCTGCGGGTGCAGGTGGGGATTCTCGCCGAGCAGTGGCCCCCCACCCCCGGCGACCACTGCGAGCGCTGCCCGGTGCGCATCGTCTGTCCGGAGTGGCCCGAGGGTCGAGAGGCGTATTCGTGAACGCCGACCCGCTCTTTACCCCGACGCCGGAGCAGGAGGCGGTGATCACCCATCCCCTCGAGCCGCTGCGGGTGGCGGCCGGTGCCGGAGCGGGCAAGACCGGCACCATGGCGCGCCGCCTCGCCCACTTCGTCACCGCAGGCGAGATCGATCCCGAAGAGGCGCTGGGGATCACCTTCACCAACAAGGCGGCGGCGGAGCTGGCGGAGCGGCTGCGCCGCACCCTTCCGGAGGCCGCCGCCGACGGGCGCGAGGTCGAGGTGACCACCTATCACGGCTTCGCCCACGGGCTGTTGCGGGAGTTCGGAACGCTGGTCGGTATCGATCGCACCGCCCGGATCATCACCCCCGGCTATGCCCGCCAGCTGATCCGCGACGCCATAGCCGCCGAGCCCCGCCCCGGACTCGACCTGATCCAGCCCGGCCGCGTGGTGGACCGAATCGCCGGCCTCGCCTCGTCGCTGGGGGACCACCTGCTGGAGCCCGCAGCGCTACTCGACGACGCCACCGACGAGGTCGCCTCCGGGCGCAACCTGCTGGCCGGGGTCATCGCCGAGTACCGGGAACGTAAGGGCCGCCTAGGGGTCGTCGACTTCGGTGACCTGGTGGCCATGGCACACCGCCTGGTCACCACCCATGCAGAGATCGCAGCGCGGATCCGGGGCCGTTACCGCATCGTGTTGCTCGACGAGTATCAGGACACCAACCCCGGTCAGCGCGAATTGCTGCGGGCGATATTCGGAGACGGGTTCCCGGTCACCGCGGTGGGCGACACCGACCAAACGATCTTCGAGTGGCGCGGTGCCTCGCCGCGCAACTTTGAGGAGTTCCCCCATCACTTCCCCCGCAGCGATGGCACCGCGGCACTCACCCTCGATCTGTCGGTGACCTGGCGCAACGACTCCGCCATCGTGGCCGCCGCCAATTCGGTGCGGGGACGGCTCACCCGTCCCGGGCCGCTGGAGCGACTAGTGGCCCGACCCGACGCCGGTCCGGGCAGCATCGTGACCCATTGGGCCCGCACCTCACGCGACGAGGCGCGCTGGCTTGCCGCCGAGGTGGCGGCCCACCACGAGACCGGGCTGCCGTGGCGGCAGATGGCGGTGCTGTTCCGCAAGCACCTGCAGATGGCGATGGTGCGCGACGCCCTGGTGGAACGCGGCATTCCGGTGGAGGTCGCCTCATTGGGCGGACTGCTCGAGGTGCCCGAGGTGGTGGAACTGCATTGCTGGTTGCGGGTGCTGGGTCGTCCCGACGATGCGGTCGCCCTGAGTCGGCTCCTTACCGGAGCGCGCTTTCGACTCGGTCTGGGCGATCTCGCACCGCTGGTGCGCTGGGTGCGCGCCCGCACCCGGGCCGACGCCGATGAAGAGTCCGCCGTTGGCTGGGCGCTGCTCGAAGCGGTCGACGATCTGGAGCGAGTCGGCGGGATCGACCCCGAGGCGCACCGGCGCCTCGAGGCCTTCCGGAGCCGTTACCGCTCGCTGCTGGTCACCGCCCAGGGGGTCAGCCTGGTCGAGCTGTGCCGACGCATCCTGGATGAGACCGACGTCTGGGCCGAGGTCGAGGCGCTCGACGACGCCGCCCGGCTCTCGGCCCGGCTCAATCTCTACCGGTTCCTCGACCTCGCCGAGGAATGGAGCCCGCTCGAAGGGGCGCCCTCACTTTCCGCCTTCCTCGATCACCTCGACCTCCTCGCCGACGAAGCATCGTCGGGTGAGCTCGACACCGCCCGGGTCAGCGGCGCCGATGCGGTGCCGTTGCTCACCGTGCATCGCGCCAAGGGCCTGGAGTGGGATGTGGTGTTCCTCCCCGCACTGGCCGACAAGGTGTTCCCAGGGCGAGTGATCCAGTACGAGGATCCCGTGACCGTCCCCTCGGTGCTCCCCTACCGACTCCGCCTCGATTCGGGCGACCTCCCCGAGCTGCCCGAGGACGAGAAGGAGCGCCGTCGGATTCTCAAGGAGATGCACGATGAACAGGAGTGGCGCACCGCGTACGTGGCGGTGACCCGGGCGCGCCACACGCTGTATGGGTCCGGGGCCTACTGGACGGGTGGGGCCACGGCCCGCGATCCGAGCGAACTGTTCGTCCTGCTCGACGGGATCGGCCTTCCCGCCCCGGACCGCGCCACAGAGCCCGGGGATCCGCCGGCGGTGTGGCGGGAGGCGGCGACCGCACCGGCTCCCGATCCCCTGTTCCCCGACGGGCACCGCGCCGCTCTGGCCGCTACTGCGGCAGACCCCGAGGTCCCCGAACGGATCGCCGCGGCCCAAGGACTGGGCGAGTCGTACGCTCGCATCGTGGAGCAGCTGCACCTCGAGTTGGCCGGGCTTCCCGGACCGGTGACCGCAGCGGACGAACCCGTCCCCTTCACCGCATCGGTGACCGGGATGGTGACCCTCGCCGGTTGCCCGCTGCGCTTTCGATGGGCTGAGCTGGATCGGCTCCCGCGCCATCCCACACCGGCGGCCCGCAGAGGGGTCGAGTTACATCGCCGCATCGAGATGCACAATCGCGGCGCGGCCGCATTCGAGGAAGCCGATGCCGGCTTCTACGACGCCGTCGGGGAGGAACGCGCCCCGGACAGCGCGTTCGAGCGCTATCAGCGCTCGAGGTTTGCCGCGGTGCGGCCCATCCTGGTCGAGGCCCCATTCACCCTGGTCGTCGGCGAGGCCCGCATCTCGGGACGGATCGATGCGGTGTACGAGGACGAGGCCGGCTGGGAGGTGGTCGACTTCAAGAGCGGACGGGCCGCCGACGATCCGACGCGGCGCGTCCAGCTCGAGGCGTACGCCCTCGCCGTCGCCGAGGCCGGGCTCGCCGGGGGGCGATCCCCGGGAACCATCCGGGTGACCTTCGCCTACTGCGGTGGCGCCGAGGTGGAGGAGGTCACCGAGACCGTAGATGCGGCCTGGCTGAAGGGGGCCCGGGAGCATTTCGCCACGCTGGTCTCGACGGCTGCCGCCGCCGAGCATCCCGCCCGGCCCTCGCCGTCGTGCCGGCGTTGCGACTTCCTCCATATGTGCCCGGCGGGCACTGCCTGGATGGCGGCCAACGGGTGATCGCCGCCCTGATCGTCGGGTTCCTCATCGGCTCCCTGCCCACCGCCGACCTGCTCGCCCGGCGCCGCGGGTTGGATCTGCGCGGCGACGGGTCGGGCAATCCCGGCGCCGCCAATGCGCTGCGAGTTGGGGGGCGGTCGCTGGCGGCAGCGGTGCTCGCCCTCGACCTGATGAAGGGCGGCGCCGCGGCGCTGCTCGGCTGGTCGTGGGGTGGCGAAGGCGGAGCGGCCGCGGCGGGGGTGGCGGCGATCGCCGGACAGGTGCGCAACCCGTGGTTCCGGGGCCGGGGCGGAAAGGGACTGGCGGTGACCGGAGGCACCATGGTTGTGGTGTGGCCCACCGGTGTGCTGCCGCTGCTCGCGGTGATCGCAGTCGGATCGCGCCTTGCCGGGTCGGCCGCCGGAAGCCTCGTCGGTATCGCCACCCTGGTCGGCGCCTCAGTGGTGTGGGCGACCCAGGACTGGGCCATGGCCTGGGGCATCACCGCCGACGACCGACTCGTGTGGTACACGATCGGCGTGGCGGTGATCACCACCCCGAAATTCCTGGGAGGCCTGCGACGCCGCTAGACCTCGTCGAGCACAATGGTGACTGGACCGTCGTTCACCAGCGATACCACCATGGACGCCCCGAAGCGGCCCGTGGCGACGGCGACCCCGGTGGCGGCGATATGCCGCTCCACCGCCCCGACCAGGGCCGCCGCCTCATCGGGAGGCGCCGCCTTGGTGAACGAGGGCCGCCTCCCCCGCGTCGTGTCCGCCACCAGCGTGAACTGGCTGACCACCAGCACCGCACCCCCGACGTCTGCCACCGAGAGATTCATCTTCCCGGAGTCGTCGGGGAAGATTCGGATGTGGACGATGGAGTCCGCCAGGCGCCGCGCCACGGTGGCATCGTCGCCGGCGGCCACGCCCACCAGGGCGAGCAGACCGGGCCCGATCTCACCGATCACCTCACCATCCACCTCGACCCGAGCGGAACTCACCCGTTGCAGCACGCAGCGCATCGCGTCGCAGGCTAACCGCGGGACCTCAGATGCCCGGCAGGTCGTGCTCGGCCGTCGTGATGGGCGCGGCCCGTGGTGGCGGCAGCGGAGGGACCAGGAGGCGGAATCCGATCGGTGACGCCATCGCCGAAAACGCCACCAGCAGGATGGCGCCGGCTCGCAGTCCGGGAGACAACAACCCGAGACTGAGGCCGAGATCCGCCAGCACGATCACCACCGACAGCTGACCGGCCAGCAGTAATCCTGCCCCGAGTGCCTCCCTCAGTCGGAAGCGTCGCAGGACCAGCAACAGCGTTGGCAGTACCTTGACGGCGAACGCGATCGCTATCAGAGCGAGCGCCTCGCCGAAGACTCTCCGGTCGGAGAGATCATCCAGCGGGAACCCGATCCCCACGTTGATGAAGAAGACCGGGATGAAGAAGCCGAAGGAGAAACCCTTGAGTTGCTCCTCGAGCGGGCCGCGCTCGCGGAACACGAAAGCGAACACCGCTCCCGCAAGAAAGGCGCCGAGGATGGCCTCCACCTCGAGCAACGCCGACAGTCCGACGCAGACGAACAGAAGGGCCATCGTCGCCCGAGTTCCCATCTCCTGAGGGTCGTCAGATCGGAACAGGCGCTCGAACCTCTCCGGCCGCCACCACGCGGCACGCCGTAGCACCACGAGTGCGGCGAGCATGACTCCGAGCAGTGCAGGGACCCGGAGCAGCCCGAACCCGATTCCGGACTCGACGGCAACGCTGATCACGACGATGCCAATCAGCGCTCCGATCTCGGCCACGATCGCCGTGATCAGCACCGCCTGGCCGAGACGGCTGCCGGTACGTCGGGTCTCCCGCAGGGCCGGCACCACCAAGCCCAGGGCGGCCGACGACAGCAGGAAGGTGAGAAACAGGCGCTCCTCGATCGACTTGGTATCGAGGAACCCCGAGCCGACGTATGACGCCACCAGAAAACCGGCGAACAGCCCGACGCCGAGCAACGTCGCCGATCTTCCCTGACGCTCCAATCGGTCGAAGTCGATCTCGAATCCGGCGAGGAACATCAGGAGAAAGAGTCCGAACTCGGCGAGAAACCTGAGGAGGGGCTCGCCGGCCACTATCAGCCCCAACCAGGGTCCCACCACCACGCCGAATCCGATCTCGAGCACGACCGCCGGAATGCGCAGGCGCCCGGCCACGAGAGGGATCAGAAATGCCGCCGCGGCGATGGCGATCAAAGATCCTGGCGTGGCGATGCCGTGCTCGCCTCCCCCGGACTCGGCGATCTGCGTTGCATAGCCGATCATCGCGGTGGCACCAGCAGCATCGAACAGGTGGTGCGGGCAAGGAGATGCGCCACGACTCCCGGAGTGAACACGGTCGGAGAGCGGTGTGGCATTCCGACGACGAGCAGGTCGGAATCGGCGGCGATCTCCTCGAGCTGCCTCACCGGATTGCCCTGCCGCATCAGGCGTCTCACCGGAACATCCAGCATCGCCCCTTCCTCCCGTAGCCGCGCCAGGGCGCGCCGCGCCTGATCGTGATCATCGAATCCGGCCATGAAGGCAGGAGAGATGACCGCGACCCCGGTGAGAGCCGCCTTGCCATATGCCGCCAGGTCGAGGGCGGCGCGTCCCGCCGCCAGCGCCCCCGGGGACTGACGAACCGGAACGACGATGCGGGCGTGGGGAAACGACCCCCGTCCCAGGAGTACGGGACGGCGCCACGCCATCACACGTCGCAGGAGCCATGTTGCCCGGTTCACCCCCAGCCGCGGAGCGGCCTCGAGGACGACCGCACCGGCCGCGTGCTCCTCGATCAAGGCCGGAGCGCGCCGCAGGACTCCCCCACCAACCAGTCTCAGCGTGGGATCGATCCCAGGGGCGAGTCGGCGCACCAGCTCCTCGACACCCTCCGCGGCCTCGCCGGCAGGGTGAGCCACCACCAGAGCCTCGGCTGCACTGTTGCGAGTGAGATTGAATGCTTCGGCCACCACGGCCTCGGCCCGCGAAGGATCCGTCACCAGGGCCAGGACCGTCTTGCCGAAGTCGAGGGGAAAGCGCGGCGTCGCCGATGTGAAGGTGGCCACGATCCGGGGGAACTCGGCCGTCGGCCCCACGACCGTCACCAGGTCTCCAGACTCGAAGACCGTCGATCCGTGGGGGACTATGACCTCCCCGTCCCTTAGCACCGCGGCCACGAGATAGGACTCGGAGTGGAGGTCCTTCACCGCCATTCCCTGCAGCGGGCTGTCCTCGGCGATCCGAAACTCAAGGGCCTCGGCCCTTCCTCCGGCAAAGGTCGCCGAGGCTATCCGCCGCGGCTCGAGGATCCGCTCCAAGCCGCGCGCCGTCAGGGTGTCGGGAACGAAGGCCTCCACCCCGAGGGCGCGGTAGTCGGCGAGACGGTTGGCGTCGGCTCCGACCGCAGCGACGTGTGCCACGCCGGCCCCCTGGGCGATGCGGCACACCTCGAGGTTGGCGTCGTCGTCGCCGGTGGCGGCGATCACGGCATCGGCCTGATCGAGTCCGGCACGCAGCAGGACGATGCGACTCGATCCGTCGCCCGTTATCGGCTCGAAGTGACGCGTGAGTGCCAGGCGGGCCAGGCGCTCGGGGTCGGTGTCGATCACCGTGACGTCCCAGCGCTCGCTGAGACGCTGCAGCAGCTCACGGATCCCGCGACGGGCCCCCACGATGATCGCTTTCACGCGGTACTCCCTCCGGACTGCTGCCCCGTCGAGGGGATTATCGCGATCACACCGAGAAGCGCACCACCAGCACGTCGCCCTCGGCCACCTGATAGTCCTTGCCCTCAAGGCGCACCATGCCGGCCGCCTTGGCGGCGTCCCATCCCCCGGCGGCGATGACCTCGGCGATCGGGGCCACCTCGGCCCGAATGAATCCACGCTCCAAATCGGTGTGGATCTTCCCGGCGGCCTGTGGCGCGGTGGCGCCATTGCGCACCGTCCATGCCCGCGACTCCTTGGGACCGACGGTGAAGAACGAGATCAGTCCGAGCGCCTCATACGTGGCGCGCACCATGCGAGCCAGGGCGCCCTCCCCCAGTCCGAATCCCTCATACAGCTCTGCGCGATCCTCGGGGGCGAGCCGAGAGGCCTCTTCCTCGAGCAGGGCGGACACCACCACCACGACGTCTCCGTCGGGAACGACCGCGGCCACTTTGGCCTCCAGATCGGAAGCCGCTTCAGTGTCTTCTCCGACGTTCACCACCCAGACGGCGGGGCGCAGGGTGAGCGGCGTCAGGTCGCGGAACGCCTCCAGCTGCGCCTCGCCCCACGAGGCGCTGCGCAAGGGCATCCCTTCGGACAACACAGCCGCCGCCTTGGCGAACGCCTCGGCCGCCAGCCGCTTCCCGGCGTCGGCGATGGCCTCCTTGGCAGACTTCTCGGCGCGCCGAGTGAACACCTCGGCATCGGCCAGGGTCAGCTCGAGCAGCAGGGTCTCGGCCTGGGCGACCGGGTCGGTGCCCGACTCGGTGTCGGGGACCGCGTCGGAGCGAAAGGCACGCAGCACCACGGCCATCGCCTCCATCTCCCGGAGCCGCCCCAGCAGCTGAGGACTGAATCCCGATCCGCCCCGCGACATCGCCGGCACGTCGAGCAGGTCGAGGGTGGCGTGCACCATCTTGGCCGACTTCTCCAGAGCGGCGGCCCGATCGAGCCGATCGTCGGGGACCCGGGCCACACCGACATTGGGCTCGGTGGTGGAAAAGGGATGCGGAGCGGTGGTTGCGCTCAGCCCGGTGAGGGCGTTGAACAGCGTCGTCTTGCCAACGTTGGGAAGACCGAGGATGCCGACGCGCGCCACAGTGGGGATCGTACCGTCGCCGACTGGGGCCTCTTGCCGTGATACCAGTATGGACAATGTGCTCGAGCTTGCAGGACTGGTGAAACGGTACGGCGATGTGACCGCCCTCGACGGAGCGCAGCTCACCGCCGCCCCGGGACGAATCCTGGGATTTCTCGGACCCAACGGCGCCGGAAAGACGACGGCGATGCGAGCCGTGCTGGGGCTGGTGGCGCTCGACGCCGGGACGATCCGCTGGAAGGGCCTGCCGGTGGAACGCGCCGAGCGCGTTCGCTTCGGCTACATGCCCGAACAGCGCGGGCTCTATCCCAAGATGCGAGTGCGAGACCAGATCGCCTGGCTGGCCCGGCTGCGCGGCATGACGCGTTCCGAGGCGCGCAAGGCGTCTACCCGAGTGCTGGAGACGCTGGGCCTCGGTGATCGGGATACCGCCCGGGTTGAGGCGTTGTCTCATGGCAATCAGCAACGCGCCCAGTTGGCCGCCTGCCTGGTGCACCAACCCGACCTACTCGTGCTCGATGAGCCGTTCTCTGGACTCGATCCCCTGGGGGTGGACACCATGTCCGCGGTGGTGCGCTCCCGTGCCGACAGCGGGGCAACGGTGCTGTTCTCATCCCACCAGTTGGATCTGGTGGAAGACCTGTGCGACGACGTCGCCATCATCGACCGCGGCCGGGTGGTGGTCGCCGGGCCACTGCAGGCGGTACGCAGCGGCGCCCCGCAGCGCCGCCTCGAGGTCTCGTTCGTCGACGACACCGTCACCTGGGCCCCTCCGGGGGCGATACCGGTCCGCACGCGGGATGGGGTCGGGGTGTATCTGGTGCCAGCCGGTGCCGAGCCCACAGCGCTGCTCGCCGCAGCCAGTGCCGCCGGGACGGTGCGCTCTTTCGCCTTCGCCCCGCCGCGGCTATCGGAGATCTTCCGCCAGGCGGTGGGCTCATGAGCGGTTGGCGCAGCACGCTGCTGGTGGCGTGGCGCGAGGCCACCGAGCGCGCCCGCAGCCGGGCCTATATCGCCTCGACGGTGCTCACGCTGGTCATTGTCGGCGTGGTGATGGCGATCTCGGTGCTCTCCGCCGAGAGCACCCCGCACTACACCGTGGGTGTCGTGGGTCGACCGGTACCGGGACTCGACGAGGCCCTGGCGCAGTCCGCCGCGGGAGTCGGGGCCGAACTCACCGTCACCGCCCCCCCCGACACCGCCGCCGCCCGGGAGGCGGTGGAATCCGGTGACGCCGACGCAGTCATCGTCGACCAGAGCACGGTGCTGGTGCGCGCCGCCGGCGGCTCCGGCGCCGAAGCCATAGCCGCCGCGGCGCTGTCGCGGGCCCGTCTTGGCGTCGTGCTCGAGGACCACGGCGTCGATCCCGCCGAGCTCGCCGCCGCCGGCATGGTCGACGTGGAAGCGATCGAACCTCCGGATGGGGACGAGGACGAGGCGGTAGCGATGACCGCGGTCGTGCTGCTCTTCCTGGTCATCACCACCTATGGGCAGTGGGTGGTGCTCGGGGTGCTCGAGGAGAAGACCACCCGGGTCGTCGAACAGGTGGTGTCGGCGACCGGAGTGCGCTCCCTGCTGGCCGGGAAGGTGATCGGCATCGGAGCCCTGGGTTTGGCGCAGTTGGTGCTGATGGTCGGAGTCGGCGTCGGCGCCGGACTCGCTCTCGACCTCTTCTCCCTCCCGGAGTCCACCGCTGCCACCGCGTTGTGGTCGTTGCTCTGGTTCGTGCTCGGTTTCGCCTTCTACGCGGTGCTGTACGCCGCCGCCGCTTCCTTGGTGTCGCGCAGTGAGGACGCCCAGACTGCGGCGATGCCGGTAGCCCTGGTGGGGGTGGCCGCCTATCTCGGCACCTTCGCCCTGGTGGCAGGCGCCGAAGCGGATTCCATGGTGCTTCGCCTCGTGTCGCTGCTTCCGCCGGTGGCCCCGATCGCCTTCCCGGCCCGCATCGCCTCCGGTGCAGTCCCCCTCTGGGAGATTCTGCTCGGGGTCGCCATCACCACGGCGGCAGTCGTCGCCGTGGTCCGCATCTCCGCCCGCATCTATGCCGGGGCGCTGCTCGCCCAGGGAGGGCGCATCGGGCTGCGGCGGGCCTGGCGTGCCGCTGGCGAGCTCGCCGGGCGTTAGCTCCCGTCGAGGAGCGCCGCCGCCTCGTCGGCGTCGAGCCCGAAACGGCGTAGGGTCGCCGCGGGGTCGTCGCCCCGGCGCAGTGCCGCCGCGGTCCGTTCGAAGCGCGGCGCCGGGGCGGGCTGGGCGACCCCGGCAACGTCAACAAAGGTGCCGCGGGCGCGCAGGTGCGGATCGCCGGCGGCTTCGAGCGGGGTGAGCACCGGAGCAACACAGGCGTCGCTCGCTGCGAAGTGCTTAGCCCAGTCGTCCCGCGTTCTTGTGGCGAAGACCGCACCAAGGCGCTCCGCGGTACTCGCCCATCCGGAACGGTCGTACTGGGCGGGCAGACCGACGGGGTCGATGCCGAGACCGGCGAGCAACGCCGCATAGAACGCCGGCTCCAGGGCACCGACGGCGACAAAGCGGTCGTCGGCGGTTCGGTAGCAGCGGTAGAAGGGGGCACCACCGTCGAGCAGGTTGTCGCCGCGCCGCTCGCTCCACAGCCCGGCGCCTACCAGCCCATGGTGCATCGCCATCAGCAACGCGGTGCCATCGACCATGGCGGCATCGATGACTTGGCCCATCCCCGACGCCGCCCGTTCCACCAGTGCGGCGAGCACCCCGGTGACCAGCAGCATCCCGCCGCCGCCGAAGTCGGCGACCAGGTTGAGCGGCGGTGGCGGCGGGGTGTCGGGGGACCCGATGGGCTGCAACGCTCCCGCCAGGGCTATGTAGTCGATGTCATGACCGGCCTCGGCGGCGCGCGGACCGGACTGCCCCCACCCGGTGATGCGCCCGTACACCAGTCGGGGATTGTGTTCCCGGCAGATGTCGGGCCCGATGCCGAGACGCTCCGCCACCCCGGGACGGAATCCCTCGATGAGCACGTCGGCTCCGGCGACGAGACGCAGCACCCGTCTCACCCCCTCGGGCCGTTTGAGGTCGATCGCCAGAATCGCGGCGCGGCTCCGCAGCAGTGGATCGCCGCTCACCGCCGACGGCGACCCGGGACGCTCCACCCGCACCACCTCGGCACCGAGGTCGGCGAGGACCATGGCGGCAAACGGGCCCGGCCCGATCGAGGCGATCTCTACCACACCGATGCCGGCGAGGGGACCCATCACTCGGTCCCGGCGCCTGAAACGACATGAGTGACTCCAGTGACGGCATCACGGTCGAGGACGATGAGGTCGTCGAACCGGTCCCGTAACTCCGGAACGTGGCTCACCACCACTACCAGACGGTCGCCGCCCGCCGCCACCAGGCGCTCCACTCCGTCCATCGCCAGGTCGAGGTGCTCGGTGTCGAGGCTGCCGAAGCCCTCGTCGAGGAGGAAGGAATCGAGCCTGCCACCCTCACGGCCGACGATCTCCGCCAGGGCGAGCGCCAGCGCCAGCGATGCCAGGAAGCTCTCTCCGCCGCTGAGCGAGCTGGCCCCGCGTACCTGATCGGCGGCGGCGAGGTCGACGACGTCGAAGGCGCCATCGTCGCTGAACCGGTAGCGCCCGGCGGTAAGTGTGGCGAAGTGCACTCCCGCCAGGTCTGCGAGCAGCCGCCGCCGCTCATCGAGCAGGAACTCGAGAAACTTCGATGGTGCCAGGTCCGCATGGAGTCGCTCCAGGAGGGTGCGCTGTCGAATGGTCGCGGCTTCCTCGGCGCCGAGGGACTCCAACTCGGCAAGGCGTTGCTCCAGGACCCGGGTCTCGGTCTCCAGGGCGGTGCGGGTCTTCATCGCCTCGGTGGCGATCTCGACGATGTCGTCGGTGGCGGCAAGACCCGCCTTCTCCAGCAGGTCGGTGCGGGCCCCGCGAGCCGCTCCGGCGGCGTGCTCAGAGCGCTGCAGCGCCTCGGCGGACTCGGTGCGACGCCGGGTCCATTCGGTGCGCAGCGCCTTGAGGGCGGTGTCGATGGCGCCGGCGTCGTCGCCGTCTCCGGGCTCGATGCCCAACCGGCCTGCCACCGCCGCCATCGAGGTGCGCAAGCGCTCGAGTCCACGCCGCGCCTCGGCGTGCTCGGTGGCAGCGAGGCGCCGCTCCTTCTCCGCCTGGGACTCCGCCTCCCGCTCCCGACGCAACACCACCTCGGCCTCCTCGACCCGCGCCCGCAGCGCGCCGAGCGCCTCCACCGGATCCCCTGGGCCGAGCCGCTCTCCCAGCTCGTTCTCGAGTTCGGCAACCGCGACACCCGCCGCCGTGCCGACGTCGGCTGCCTCGGCCGCGGCGATGCGCTCGGCGTCGGCTCGCTCGGTTGCCGCGGTGTGCCGAGCCCGGGCGGCGGCGGCCTGCGCCCCGGACTCGGCCACCCTGGTGCGCGCCTCGACCGCGGCGGCTTCGGCGCTGCGGGCGGCGGCCGCCACCGGCTCGACATCGACCATCCCGATCAATGGGGGCAACGTGGCCACCTTCTGGGCGCACACCGGGCATGGCTCACCAGCCACCAGGGCAACTCGCAGCGTGGCAGCCCGATCGGCATCGTGGGCGGCGTGCAGCACCCCCTGGGCCGACGCCGCAGTGGTCTCGGCCTCGGCGGCAGCCTCGGCGGCGCCGACAGCCGCCTGCTCCGCCACACTCAGCGCCGCGGCGGCAGACTGCACCGCCTCGTCGGCGGTGACGAGGGCAGCGGCGGACCGCTGCTCCCTTTGCGCCGCCTCGCGGTGCCGATTCCGGGCGGCACCGAGGCCGGCCACAGCGTCGCCCAAGTCCACCATGGCGCGCTGCCCGCCAACCGACGCCAGCACCTCTGCGGCGCGGGTGGCGGCCGCCGCTGTGGCTGCGGTGGCGGCCGCCGCAGCGCGTTCGGCGAGAGAGATGCGCTCGGCGGCAGCCGCGGCGGCGGCGAACAGACCCGCGGTGTCGGCGTGGTTGGGAATGCGGTCGCCGATCTCGTCCAGCGAGGCGGATTGCTCGACCGCGGCCGCCCTTCCCGCCTCGGCGGTGCGCAGTGCCTCCTCCGCTTGCATCACGCTGCCACGCAGGGCCTCCAGCGTCTGAGCCCGTTGATCGGCGGCAACGAGCTCGCTGCCCAGGGAGTCGAGGCGACGCCGGTCCCCCTCCGCGGAGGTGCGACGGGCGGTGAGGTGCTGCAGGGACATCCCGATGACGTCGAGGCGGCCCTTGATCACATCACGCATTGCGTCGATCCGATCGAATCCGAATACGCCCTTGAGCACCTGGTTGCGGTCGGTGCCGGTGGCCTCGAGGAATGCGGCGAACTGGTTCTGGGCGAGCAGCACCGAGCGCCGAAAGGCGTCGAATTCCATCCCGATCAATGCGGTGATCCGTTCCGTCACCTCGCGGGCCTTGTCGGCGACCTCCTCCTCGGGGCCGTCGGCACTGCGCCGGTACAGGGTGTGGGCGGCGGCACCGCGGCGGCGCAGGGCGCGCACCACCTTCCACTCCACCCCGTCCACTTCGAACACCAGCTCCACCTGTAGTGCATCGCGTCGCTGGTTGATGAGGGCGCTGGTCTCGGTCCCCGATCGCGGGGTCCTGCCGTAGAGGGCGAACGAGATCGCATCGAGGATCGACGACTTACCAGAACCGATGGGTCCCACGATCCCCACCAAGCCTCGGCCCCTGAAATGGAAACTGGTTGGCTCGGCGAACGAGCGAAAACCGCGCAACGTGAGCTCACGGGGCCGCATCGCCGACCTCCTCCCGAATCTCCTCGAAGAGGGTGAGTAGGTCGGACTCCGCCGGACCACCGTGGGCCTCGACGTGATACTCCCCGTAGAGCTCACCCCAGGGACGCCCGGCGGTGGTCGGTCGCGACGCGGCGCTGCGGGGATACTCGGCGCGTACCTTGACCACCAGCGGGTAACGCGCTCGGGCGCGATCCATCAGGTCGGGGTCGGGCCCGTCGGCGATGACGGTCAGGTCGAGAAACGCCTCGTCGAGATCGTCGCGCTCGGTGAGGGACTCAAAGGTACCGGTGGCGCGCACCAGGCGCCGCCCGCGGCGCAGCGGCACCGAACGGACCTTTGCGGGCAGGCCAGGGGTGGTCTCCACCACGACGACCCGCTTGACCTCGCCGGCCTCACCGAAGTCGAGTTGCAGCAGCGAACCGGCGTACTCGGCAGGAACCCGTGCCCCGGGCACCGACTGCGGGGCATGGATGTGACCGAGGGCGATGTAGTCCAGGCTGGCTGGGATCGCAGCCTCGGTTGTGGCGTAGGCCTGGCCGATGTGAAGGTCACGCTCGCCGCGCGGAGCGGCGGTGTCGATCTTCACACCGCCCACCATGAAGTGCCCGAGTAGGAAGGTGGCGTCATCGGGACCGGCCATGGCACCAAGGGCGGCCCCGTAGGCCTCGGCGATCCGCTGCACCTTGGTGGCATAAGTGGTGTACCAATCGGCGGTTTCCGCCATGAAGTCGACCACCTGGGCGGCGCGCAGGAATGGGAACCCGGCGACCAGAGCCCTCCCGGCGGCGGTCTCGAGCGCGATCACCCCACCTTCGTCCGGGGGACGGATCCGCCCGACCAGATACACGCCGTGCGGGGCGAGCAGCGGTGCCAGGGTCTCGAACAGCTCCGTGGAGTCGTGGTTGCCGGCGACCACGACGACGGGACGGTCTGCCCCGAGGCGCACCAGGCTCTCCAGGCCGAGGCGCAGCGACTCCACCGGTGGCAATGGCCGGTCGAACAGGTCGCCGGAGTGCAGTACCAGATCCACCTTCTCGGCAGCAGCGATCTCGGCCACCTCGTCGATCACCGCGGCGTGATCCTCCATCCGATCGTGGCGCTCCAGCCGCTTGCCGACATGCCAATCGGACGTGTGGAGGACTTTCATACGCGGTCGTATAGGTCCCGGCGCCTCAGAAGCTCTGAGCTGACAGCTGACAGCTCAGAGGTCATCGCAGCCCATCAAACGCGTCCTCATCCCCGTCGGCTACTTCTTCCTTGCGGGTCGCCCAGGGTGGGAAGGGGAAGTCCACCACCAGGGGGACCGGAATCGATGGCTGGGACAGGACCATCGTTCCGGGCTTGAGCAGCCGGGCCCGGGCCCGGGTGGAGGGGAGCATCCACCCGTACTCGGATCGCTCCGCCTCAGCGGCATCGAGACGCCCCGCCACCCGCAGAGCGGCGTTCTCCAGCACTTCGGCGGCGACCCGCGACGCGGTCTGCTGGGCCCCGACCAGGATCACTCCGAGCGACCTCCCCCGCTGGGCGATGTCGATCAGCATGTCTTTTATCGGGCTCTGCCCATCACGCGGGGCGTACTTGTTCAGCTCGTCGAGCACCACCACCGATAGCGGGAGCCTCTGCCCGGTCCCCTCCTTTTCGGCGAAGGCCTCGGCGAGTAGGGCTCCCACCACGAACCGCTGTCCGAGATCGTGCAAAGTGTTGAGAGCGACGACGGTGACCTGTGCGGCGGAGCGGTCGATGCGGTTGCTCTCACCGGCGCGGATCAGGTGCCCGACTCGCACCACGGCGGCGTGCAGCCGGCGCATGAAGGCCGACACCGTCCCCGGCTGCACCCGTCCAGTCCACTTGATGTCGGGCTCCCCGTCGGCGGGATCGAGGTACTCCTCGAGCGCCATCACCAGCGTGGCCAGATCGGAGATGACCCGCTCCCCCTTGTCGGGTCGCACCGTGGCGCCCCGCTGGTGACCCTCCGACGGATCGCGCAACACCACCGCCCCCGGCACTCCGGCCACGTCCACGGCAAAGCGGCGCAGCTGCGACTCGATCCGCTCTGCCACGAACGAGATCTGATTGCGGGCGTCGGAGGCATCGGTGAACAGGAACCGGAGCAAACCCTCGTCGATGAACTCGCGCAGCGTCCAGGCGAACACGGTGACGTCCTGGCGTCCGGCGATGTCGGGCACCATCACGTCGCCCGAGCGGGGACGGGGCGGCGCCCACAGCGAAACCGACGGGAAGGGGCCGGGCTCCACACCCAGCGCCGCCCACTGCGCGGCTGCCTCAGGAGTGAAGTGACGGTTGGGCTTGTCGAGCCAGATCAGGTCCTCACCCTTGACGTTGAACACCAGCACCCGCAGGTTCTTGCCGGCGTCGCCGGTGATGTCACGCCTCCCGGTGAGCATCCGCAGAAAGAACAGAGCGAACGAGGTCTTGGTGGCGACCCCGGAGATGCCCGAGATCGACATGTGACCTCCCTTACGCCCGTCGAAGAAGTCGAGATCGATGTACAGCGGCTCGCCGTCGCGGCCTATCCCCACGGGGAGAGGGCGGCCCATCTCATCGACGTAGAGGGCCTTGTCGCGCTCGGCGCCCCGGGCGCGACGCACCTCCCCGCCCGGATCGGGAGCCACCCAGACCTCGGGAGCAACCCGGGTGATCGCCACCTGGGCAGAACGGACCTTGGCGGCGGGCAGCGAACCCTCGGCGGCGATACGGAAAGTGTCCGACTCGAAGGAAGCGCCCTCGTATACCGCCTCCACCTCGGTGACCACACCGTACGTGGCGACGGATCCGGCGCCGGGCACGTCGGTGTCGACCACGACCAGGTCGTCGAGCTGCAGGTAGGCATCGTCGCCCATCACTACCCGGAACTCCCGGGTGTTGGTGTGCTGACTGCCGATCACCCGCCCTACCGTCATGCCGCCGCCTCCACCGCAGTGCGCAGCGCCCGCAGCACCAGACCGGCATCGCCGAGGCGGTGGCGCAGATCCCGCTCCAGGGCGGCGATGGGCACCAGATTCTGTGGGGCCCGGGGATCGATGTGAGCCTCCGAGCCGACCTGGGGAAGCACCGCGGCCGAACGGTCGGCCACCGCGGCCACCTCGTCGCGGGGCAGCGACGCCGATGCCTCGGCGCGGGCGATTCCCGACCAGGAGTGTCCGACGCCGCGGTCGGTGAGGCGGAGATACCACGAGTAGCGCCGGAACCTCCCCTCCCCAATGGTGAACAGCGGGGTCCGCTGCCCGGCGGGGAGCACCCCGATGATGCCGGCGTGGGTAGGCGGCAGGTAGGAGCGGCGGTGGCTCTTGATGTAGCCGATCTTGGGGACATCGGTGTACTCGTAGAGCGGCCCATCGGCGACCACGAAGTACCCCGAGCGAGCCAGGTCCTCGGCCAGTTCCGCCTCGGCGCGGCGCATGGCGTCGTGGAACGCCATGACCAACGACGCCGGGTCGTCGCCGGGAACCGATGCGGTGCGGTACGACAGCCCCAGGGGAAGGTCGGGGATCTGGGGCTGGCGACCCGACGAAAGGAGGGCGACCCGGCGCACCGTTGGCTGCTCGATGGTGCTGCGGTGCTCGGTGCGCCACCACACCGCGGCCCCCACGCCGAACGAACCGCACAGGCCGGTGATCGGACCGGCATCGTCGTCGAGAACGAGGCGGGCATCGACGCGGCGCACCCCGTCGACGAATGCCACCACCGGGATGCCGTCGTCATGTCCCGGGATCGGCTCCCAGGGCCGCCGCTCCACGGTGAGATCGACCGCCCCCTCAGCCGGCGTGAGCTCCGCATCGGGCTCGATCGACGATCCGTACTCCGGTGCCCAGCCCTCGACGTGCAGGCGGCTCATGGTGGCGGATGGTAGCGATGGGGAGTGACGGCTTTCGGAGCCGTGAGTGTCAGCTGACAGCTCGAGCCCCTAACCCCTCGCCAGCGCGTTCGGTACCGTTGTCCCCCATGCCCGCGCCGCGCAACGACCGCCGCACCATCTTCGGCTGGGCGATGTACGACTGGGCCAACTCCGCCTACACCACGACGACGGTGGCAGTGCTGTTTCCGGCGTTGCTGGTCGACGAGATCGTCCCCGAAGAGGGGTACCGGCTCTTCGGTCTCCTGGTCGACGGTGAGCAGCTCGGTAGCCTGCTGATCGGCTTTGGCGCCCTGTTCGTGTTCCTCGTCAGTCCGGTCCTCGGGGCGATCGCCGACTTCTCCGCCTCCAACAAGCGCTTCATGCAGGTGTTCGCCGTCTTCGGGGCCGTATTCGCCACCTCGATGTATCTGATCGACACCGGGGATGTCGCCCTCGCCATCGTGCTATTTCTCCTCGCCCAGACCGGGTTTGTCGGGTCGCTCGTCTTCTACGACGGCTTCCTCCCCGACATCACGACATCCGACACCATCGATCGAGTCTCCTCCAGAGGATTCGCTTTCGGCTACCTGGGAGGCGGGCTCAACTTCCTCCTCGCCCTGCTGCTCCTCCTGTTTCACGAAGAGGTAGGAGTCACCGAGGTGCACGCCGCCAGATTGGGAATGGGTTTCGCCGGCCTGTGGTGGCTGGGTTTCGGATGGTTCGCCATGCGACGGCTCTCCGAGACCGGGATCCCGCAGGCGCTCCCGCAGCGCTACGCCGGCCTCCCCAAGCCGGTCGCCTACCTGCGCATCGGGGTGCGGCGCACCATCACCACCACCCGCCGGCTGCGCCGCTTCCCCGACCTACTGCGCTTCGTGCTCGCCTTCGTCCTCTACAACGACGGCGTGCAGACGGTGATCGCCATCGCCCCGTTCTACGCCAAGGAGACCCTCGACCTGGAGACCGAAACCCTGGCACTCGGCATCCTGATGGTGCAGGCGATCGCCGTCGTAGGGGCGCTGGGTTTTGGCAGGATTGCGGCACGCCGCGGTACCCGTTTCGCCATCCTGTTGTCGATCGCCCTGTGGACCGGGGTGCTCACCTGGGGCTACTTCGTGCCAGCCGGCCAGGCTGTGCCGTTCTTCCTGCTCGCGGGACTCATCGGTCTGGTGCTGGGCGGCACCCAGGCTCTAAGCCGGTCCCTCTACGGATCGATGATCCCGGAAGACGCCTCGGCGGAGTTCTACGGGTTCTACGCCGTCTTCGAGAAGTTTTCCGCGATCCTCGGCCCGTTCATCTTCTTTGCCGTCGACCGAATCACCGGATCGTCGCGCGGTGCGGTGCTGTCGTTGGTCGGCTTCTTCATCGTCGGCGGTTGGCTGTTGTCCCGGGTCGACGTGGAAGCCGCCCGCGAGTCGCGCCAGCATTGGGAGATTCGTGGTGACCATGCCGAGATCGCGTGAGCCGGGTCACAGCCTTCCGGCGGCGGTGATCCGCTGCAGGAACTGACGGGTGCGCTCCTGGGTGGGTCGAAACAAGATCTCCCCAGGCGGTCCTTGCTCGAGAATGACTCCCCCGTCGAGAAAGCACACCACGTCGGCGCCGTCGCGAGCGAATCCCATCTCGTGGGTGGCGATCACCATCGTCATCCCGTCGCGTTTCAGGTCGCGAATCACTTCGAGCACCTCGGCGATGAGCTCGGGATCGAGTGCCGAGGTCACCTCATCGAGCAGCATCACCTCTGGCCGGGTCACCAGGGCGCGGACGATGGCCACGCGCTGCTGCTCGCCGCCGGAGAGCCGATCGGGATACTCCGCAGCCTTGTCGATCAGGCCGAAACGGGTCAGCAGCGCCCTGGCGTCGTCCTCGGCCTGTTCGCGGTCGACGCCGTGGACCTTGCGGGGTCCCAGGGTGACGTTGTCCATCACGTTCATGTGGGGGAACAGGTTGAACGCTTGGAATACGATCCCCATCGTTTGGCGCACCCGATTCGGGTTGACGCCGGGAGCGGTGATGTCGACTCCGTCGAGCAGGATCTCACCGGCGTCGATCGACACCAGCAGGTCGATGCACTTGAGCAGTGTCGACTTGCCCGAACCCGAGGCTCCGATGAGGCAGACCACCTGATGGGCCGCCACTTCGAGATCGACCCCGCCAAGCACCCGGCGGTCGTCGAACGACTTGGTGACACCGCGCAACGCCAGCTTGGGAGTGGTCATGTGCTCATCGCCTGCATCCGACGCCGCTGCCGGTCGGCGTACCAGTCGGTGAAGCGGGCCACGGGAACGCTCACCAGTAGGAACAGGATGGCGGCGGCGATGTACGAGGTGTAGTTGAAGCTGCGGGCGTTGTAGATGTCCGCCTCGCGCAGGCCCTCGCGGATGCCGAGCACGAACACGAGCGCCACGTCCTTCTGCAGACTGACGAACCCGTTGAGCAGCGCCGGGACGACGTTGCGCACCGCCTGGGGGACGATCACATGCCACAAGGCCTGGCCCTGAGTCAGTCCAATGGAGCGCGCCGACATGCGTTGCGACTCGTGCACCGAGTCGATTCCGGCCCGGTACACCTCGGCGGTGTAGGCGGCATACGAGAACACCAGGGCAGCGACTCCCCAGAACAGCGGCCCGTTGGGCACCCCGGGGAGTTGCAGTGCCGGGATACCGAAGCCCATCAGCAGGATCAACAGGAGCAAGGGCAGGCCACGCGCCAGGTCGATGTACCCGATCGTGAGGATGCGCAGCGGCAGGAAGGCCGGCCCCCGCAGCGACCGCGCCATCGCCACCACCAGCCCTATGCCGAGGATCAGCACCTCGGCAAGCAGAAACAGCTTGATGTCGAGCCAGAACCCATCGAGCACCAGAGGGAACGACGCCTTGAAGTGGTGCCAGCTGAAGAACTGGCGCTGCACCCGGGGCCACGCCGCCGAGTTGAGCACCAGGGCTATGAGCACCCCGAACACCACGATCGTCGAGATCACCGCCACCAGGGCGGCGCGGGCCCCCTCCTCCCGATGACGCGCCGAGCGCCGGGGCCACGGCAGTCCGGGGCCCCGGCGCTCGAGACGCTCCAGCGGTGTCGGCTCCACCTAATAGGCCCCCAGGACCCGGGCGGCGCCGTCCGCTGCCATTGCTGCTACTCCGAGATCACGGCGAGGCCGCCGGCGCCGACCAGCCACTCGTCCTCGAGGGCCTCCAGGGTGCCGTCGGCGCTCATCGCCGCCAGGGCGGAGTTGACGCAGGCGCGCAGCGGATTGCCCTCTTCGAACAGCAGACCGAACTCGTCCGGCTCGGCGGCGGGAGCGGCGAACTCCGCCACGATCACCGAACCCTCGATCTCCACCGCGGTGATGTAATACGCCGTGTAGAGGTCCACCACCAGGCCGTCGATCTGATCGGCCTCCAGCGCCGACTTGGCGTCCACGGTGGAGTCATACACCGCCGCCTCGACGCTCGGCTGAATGACGGCGTCGATGTAGTCGAGGCTGGTCGTGCCGATCTGCACCCCGAGCCGAGCATCGGCAAGGTCTGCCAGGGTGGTCGCCCCGGCGATCGGGTTGTCGGGAAAGGCCACCAGGGCCTGAGCATTGGAGTAGTACGGGTTGGAGAAGTCCACGACCTCGTCGCGGGCTGCACTGATCGTGTACTGCTGAATGTTGAAGTCGAAGTTCTTCTCGCCCGGGGCTATCACCTCGTCGAAACCGGTGCGCACCCAGGTGACCTGCTCCGGCGTGAACCCCATCTCCTCGGCGAGGGCGTAGACCAGAGCCGCCTCGAATCCGATGCCCAGCTCCGGCTGGTCGAAGCCCTCACCATCGGGGCTGCCGACCCACGGCGGGAAGATCTCGATGCCGGTGGCGACAGTCAGCTGCCCACCCGTGACCAGGTTCAGATCGGCCACGTTGCACGACCCTCCGGCAGCCACCGTCGTCGTTGCGGCGTCGTCATCGCCGCAAGCCGCCACGACCAGCGTGAGGACGGCCACCATGACCAGCGCTCTCAATTTCACGTTCGTTTCCACCTCCAAGTGATGCGGGGAGAGTAGCGAGCAGGGCGGTGGCGGTGGCACCGCGGAGCTCAGTCCGCGTCGTCGTCGGTGAGGGCGGCGACCTTGCCCTTTGGTTCCACCGGGGCGTACCCGGCAACCTTGGGAGGGGCGGCGACCGGCTGAAAGTGGCCCTTTTCCTCGGTGGTGTCGGTGACCGCGCCGTGCTCGAAGAGCTTGGGCTCCTGCCCGGGGCGGAGCACCTGATATACCCGCAGCACCGCCTCCTTGCCCTTCACCTTGAGCGGGGGGAGTTCGGCGAGACGGAACTCGTCGGCGGGCAGTGCATCGGCAAACTCCTCGGTGACGACGATCTCGCCGCCTTCGGCGACGCCGCACACCCGGCTGGCGGTGTTCACCGTGTCGCCGATGGCGGTGTAGTCGAGACGCTCGGTGGAACCGATGTTCCCCACCACGGCCAGACCGAATGACAGGCCCACACCACAGCCCTTCACCTTGAGGTTGCCCGCCTTCCCGGTGGCCACCGCCTCATCGATGTAGTCCTGCATCCGCAGCGCCGCTCGCACCGAACGAACCACCATCTGGGGATCGGAGCGTGGTGCGCCCCAGAAGGCCATCACGCAGTCCCCCATGAACTTGTCGATGGTGCCCCGCTCCTCTATGACCGCGCGGGTCATCGCCTCGAGGTAGTCGTTGAGCGCCGCCACCACTTCCGGCGGAGACGCCTTCTCCGATGCCGCGGTGAAGCCCCGCAGGTCGGCGAACAGCACCGCCAGCGGGCGCGAGGCTCCCTCGAGTGTGGCGACCGCCCCCTCGGGCGACTCCAGCACCTCCTTGACCACGTCCTTGGACAGGTAACGGCCGAAGACGCTGGTGACGTACTTGCGCTCCCGGGTCTCGGTGAAGTAGCGCACGCCGAGGCCGGAAACGAAGACCACCGGCGGAGAGAGCACCGGATACACCATGTTCATCACGATCCCACCGTCGAAGCGCTCAAACACCACCAGGAAGTAGCCCACCAACAGCATCAGCCCGATGAGCACCGCGACCGAGGGTCGCAGGTACAGGGTCGCCGCGGCGAGCACCAGGCCGATGCCGGCCACCATCAACAGGACCATGCCCATCGACTCGTTCTCGATATACGACCCGGTGAGGATGGTGTTGAGGGCGTTGGCGTGCACCGTCACCCCGGGCTGGCGCCCCGCCTTGTCCAACGGGGTGGCGACGAGGTCGCCAAGGCCCAGGGCGGTCGCCCCGACCAGGACGACCTTCCCCTCGAACGTCCCCGGTGGAATCGTCCCGGCCAGCACCGCCGATGCCGGGAAGGTCGGATACCCGGCGGCGAAGTTGAGGTCGAGGAGTCGCAGGTCGCCGGTGCGAACCAGGAGCCCGCCAACCTGAACGCCTCCGGGGCGCAGGGTGACCGGCCCGGACTGGCCGGTGATCTGCTGGGCGAGTACGAACGACAGCGACGACACCAGCGACCCATCGGGGGCCTCCGCCACCGGCGGGAGTGCCCGCACCACGCCATCGAGATCGGGCCGGGTGTTGGCGTGCCCCACCCCCACCGCCACGGACTCGAACTCGGCAATCGGCGGGAACCACGCCGCGGCCACCAGCAGCGCATCGCGCTCGGTGGGCTGGGTGCCGAATTCGAAGTTCCCGATGAGGACCACGTTGTCAGCGGCGCGCATCGCCGCGCCAAGGGCCGCGTCGCCTTCCGGGTCGTCCAGCGCCGGGGTGCCGAACGTCACGTCGTAACCGATCAGGGTGGCTCCGTCGGCGGTGAGGCGGTCGACCATGTCGGCATGGATCGACCGGCTCCACGGCCACCGCCCCACGGTGGCAATGCTCTCGTCGTCGATGGCAACGATCACGATGCGGGAGTCCGTCGGAGCGCCGGGGAAAAGGGAGTCGGCAAAGCGCAGCTGGGTGGTGAAAAAGACATCGTTGGAGAGGCCCAGGTAGGACCCAATCGTGACTGCGGCAACGATGCCCAGGGCGACGAGCGGCTTGAACCAAAAACCGCGCTTGCGGTTCATGCGGCCCTCCGCCGCCACCGCGGTTCACACGAGTTGCCGCTTCGGCTCACCGCGCCTCCCATGGTCGATCCTTCAACCGCGATGCGCCGACCGGACATCCGGTCGGCGCATCACTCCACAGCTCGGTCAGGAGGCCGCAGCGACCGAGAAACTCGCCTCGTAGCTTCCATCAGAATCGGCCAGGCTGCCGCTGTCGCTGAACACCACCTCGCCGTTCACGGTGGCGGTCACGGTGAAGTCCACCGCACCGGCACCGCACTCGGTCCAATAGTCCACGGTGATGGTGTACTCACCGAGCGGGGCAGACCCCGACGGCCACGAGATCGTCTCGGGCGGCGCCGGGGCCGCAACTTCGCAGTCCTTGTTGGCATCGTCGTCGAGATGACCGCCGGTGCTGGCGTCCGTGTCGTACCGCACCGTCTCACCGTTGGGATCGGTCACCCAAAGATCGAGGTCGGCCGATCCGCTCCACTCCAGCACGATCTCGACGGCACCGAGGCCGACCGTCAGGGTGGCGGTGTCGCTGAATCCGGCGAAGCTGCCGGTCACCGTGTGGTCGCCGAGTCCGGTGGCCGAACAGGCGTTGGCCTCGCAGGTGCCGTCGGTGATCCCGTAGGCGGCATCCACCGAGCCCAGCGGGTCGCCGTCGGCGTCGAATCCGATGGCGGTGTACTCCTGGGCCTCTCCGGCGCCGACTTCGGCAGTCTCGGGTGAGATCTCTATGGAAGCGAGCGGTCCCGGAACATCGATGTCGCAATCGCCGTCCAGCTCGCACTGGTTGAACACGATCCAGTCGCCTTCGAAAAACTCGGGTGGGATCGGAACCGGAACGCCCACCGTGCCGTCGGGCTGGATGATCACCATCAGCCCAGTGAGCACCGCGATCGGCGTGCCGATGGTGTTGACGTTGACCTGACCGTCGACCACGGCCACCGCGGTGGTCCCATCGGGGTTGATGATGATGGCGTACACCGTGCCCTGCACCGAAGCGGTGGCGGTGGGGGTGACGACGTCGAAACGGCTGGCGGAGTCGGTGAGGGCCACCACCCGGGTGTAGGTGCTGCCCGATTCCTGTTCGGCCTCGATCACCTTCGACTCATCCTCGTTGTCGAGAATCTCGAGAGTGGTGATGGTGAAAGTGGTGTTGGAGTCGAGGCGGGTGACGCTCCCATCGAAGTACTCGATCGCCGCCCGGCCGTCGGCCCCGGTGCGAATGGTGTAGCCGGCATCGAGGGCCTGCCCCTCGGTGGCCGGGGCGAAGCCGCCCCCTCCGGCCTGCACCTCGACGGTGCCGCCGAGGATGCGGAGCGAGGCGGTGGCCTCGGTCCCGCTACCCGAGTCGCGGGCACAGCCCGCAGCCAGGATGAAGAACAGGCTCAGGCCGACGAGAGACAACCTACGCATGGTGTTTGGACCTTCCCAATTCGCGAAACCCGACCGACTCCAGCCGGGATGCTAGCCGTTGCCTCGTTTCGATGCGTACCAGGGGCAGAATCCCCTTCGCCGCGGCCGAAGGTCTGTTTCAGAGGGTGAGCGAATAGGCCCGCCCGCTCAGCCCGAGTCCGACCAGAACTCCGTGAGGAGTCGGTTGAACGCCTCCGGGGCCTCCAGGGGCGGCAGGTGCCCGGCCTCGGGAACCACTTCCAGGCGGGCTCCGGGCACGGCCTCTGCCAGGGCGGCAGCCTGGTCCGCCGGGATGAGGCGATCCTCGGCCCCGGAGACGACCAAAGTGGGGACCGTGATCCCGCCGAGCAGGGCGGTGCGATCCTTACGGTCCCGCATCCCTCTCAGAACCGCCACGGCGGTCTCGTAGGGAGTGTCCTCGACCATGGTGCGCAGCCGCGCTTGGGCTGCCAGGCCGGCCCCGGGTGCGAGCAGGGCCGGAACCAGCTCGTCGGCGAGGGCCACCCGCCCCTTCTCCACGATCCGGGCCGCCGAGGCGTCCCGCGCGGTGCGCCCCGCGGGGTTATCGGCGCCGGCACGGGTGTCGACCAGGGTCAAGGTGCGCACCACCTCGGGGCGTGACTCCCACAGGGCGAGCGCCACGTAGCCACCCATGGACAGCCCGACCACATCGGCCCGGTCCTCGCCCAGGGCGGCGACGAGCCC
>CAYTTU010000105.1:0-4793 GCA_964440905.1 uncultured Acidimicrobiia bacterium
CTACTTGAGGATGCTCTGGCCTACTGCCAGGGTGAAGGCGCTTCCCTTGTAGGTGAACACGCCGCCGTTGGCGGTGAGACTCACCACCCTGAAGTCGGTGGCGAAAGTCTCCCCCACCAGCACCGAGTAGGTCTCGCCGTCCACCTCGACAACCGCCAGCCGACCCGAGCCGGTCTCGCGGACTTCGAGCAGCCTCACGCGGATGCCGTCAGGGGTGTCGCTCACCGTGGTGGTGGTGGTCCCGCCGGGAACGGTGGTGCCACCGGGAACCGTGGTGCCACCGGCGCCCGTCGTGGTCGTCTCCCCGTCGGGAGACTCCGGTGCGGTGATCAGCGGTTGGAATGGGTCGCGGGGCTGTCCCAGCTCGACCGACGGGCTGAGTCCGCCCCCGCCAGGCCCGGAGATCGGTCCCGCGCCGGAGACCGCCGGCGCCGAGGGCAACGCCGCTTCGGGTCCGGCGAACACTCCGGCCGAGGCCATCAGCCACACGGACGCACCGGCGGTGGCGACAAGCACCAGTGAGACCATCACCGAGAGCAGCGTCCGCTTGGCCCCGATCATGTCCCGGTCCCTTCAACGATTGTGGTGGTGGTCGTAGTCGTGCTGGGATCTTCGACGATGACGATGAGATCGCTGATCGTGAACAGCCGCATCTCGATCCCGGCGGAGAGCACGGTGCCCTCGCCCTCTTCCTGACTGGAGGCGAGGGCTACCGAGTCCACTCGCACCAGGCGCTCCATGTCCGTGAGCCCGAAGAGGAATCCGAGGATCTCGAAGAACCGTCCCTCGACCTGAGCCGAAACAGTGAGCTGACGCAACTCGGACTCGTCGGAGATGGGTTCTGGCGGCGACGGGGTTAGGGTCTGCAAATCCACGCCCGTCGTTTGGGCGAGGGCGTGCAACTGCTCGATGAACTCTTCGAGGCGGGGCCGGTCGGGGATCAGGGAGTTGAGCTGGGTGACGGCGGCCAGGTACTCGACCTCGCGATCCCGGATCTCCTGCAGTTGGGTGATCTGCACCCGGAGGCGCTGCTCGGTGTCCACCGCGGCCCGGTGTTCGTTCTCGAGGTCGGAGATGCGGGCATTGCGCGGCCCGATTATGAACATCCACCACGCCACCGTCACCATTACCGCCGCCAGGAATCCGATCAGGGATCGACGCCGCATCACGGAACCTCGGGGATCAGGCTGTCGGCACGGTCGGTGACGGCGCCTCGGGTCAGAGCCGCGGTGGAGGAGAAGGTGACCACCTGCTCGATACCAATCACGCCCCGGGACACCGTGGTCACCCACGGACCGGTCAGGCCGGCGAACTGTTCGGACTCCAGGGTGCGCAGCCACGCCGACACGTCCGGGTAGTCGAACCCGATGCCGCTGAACGACACCAGGCCGATCACCCCCGGGATGGTCTCGGCAACCACCGAGCCATTGAACGTGTCCACCCACACCCGGGGCGGGATCAGCCGGGCGAGATCGTTGAGCAGGATCCCCCAGTCGACATCGTCGGTGAGGGCGGCGCGCACCAGGTCTGCCTTCTCCTCGAACTGGTCACGCACGACTGCGCTGTCGGCCAGCGCGGCCGCCTCCCGCTCCAAGGTCTGATTCAGGCTCAGCTGGGCGTCGACCCTGTCCTGGGCCGCGGCGACCTTC
This sequence comes from uncultured Acidimicrobiia bacterium, assembly GCA_964440905.1. Lineage (GTDB taxonomy): Bacteria > Actinomycetota > Acidimicrobiia > Spongiisociales > UBA11373 > UBA11373. The sequence goes on from CAYTTU010000105.1 coordinate 1,650, forward strand.
CCGTCCCAGTAGAACATCCCGACACCAAGGAGGACCAGGTAGGCGAAGGCAGCCAGCAGCCCGAAGGTCGCTTTGCGGCGGCGAGAGCGCTCTCTGGCGACCTCGGGGGGCAGAAGGTTGATGGGTCTCATGGGGGTTCCTAGGCGACCTCGGGGAACCGGTCAGTGGGCAACACCACGTACGAGCCCCACAGGCCCAGGCCTACCGCCGCCGGAAGCACCGGCTGCATGGCGAGCAACTCCGCTTCGGTCATGTGAAGCCGCCCCACCCTGAGGTGGTCGAGGACGCGCACCGGCTCGACCCGGGTGTTGAGCGACCGTGCCACCCGGTTGGCGAGGTGGGGCAGCCGGGCGCCGTTGCCCGACACCACGAGCCGCTCCAGGGCATGCTCCCCAGCCTGTGTCAGGTAGTAGTTGAGCGAGCCGCGAATCTCCTCGATCAGGGCATCGGCGCCGCGGGTGAGGATGCGGTTGGCGACGGCAGAGGCGTCCTCTCCCCCCGGGCTCCCCTGGGCGGCCACCCCGACGGTGCGCTTGAGCTCCTCGGCCTCCTCCCGTCCCAAGGACATCTCCGACATGAGCAGCTCCGTGAAATGGTCGCCCCCGGTGGGAATGATGCGAACGAAGCGGGTGATCCCGCTGCGCACGATGGCGACCTGAGACATCGAAGCCCCGATGTCCAGGACCGCCTGGGGCAGTGGGCCCCCGCCAAGGAGGTTGGCGCCAAAGGCGGCTCGCACCAGGCCGAAAGCCTGCAGATCAATGGAGAGCACGCTGAGCCCGGCGCCACTCGCGATGCGGACCAGCCCCTCCACCATGTCGCGCTGTGCCGCCACCACGAGAATCGACAACATCGGGTCACCTTCAGGAGTGGCGTACTCCTCGAGGGGGACGAAATCGAGGACAGCCTCCTCCACCGGAATGGGAATGGCGTCCTGGACCTGATAGGGCAGGGCCTCACGCAGCTCGGCCTCCTCGAGGTAGGGCACATCTACCTGGCGCACTATCACTCGCTGGTTGGCGATACCGACGACGACCCGCTTGCGAGGGAGGCGAAGGCGCTTCCACAGCGCCGCCACCGCCTCCGTGACCCCCGACTCGTCGACCACATCGCCCAGGTCGATGAGGCCCGGAGCCAGGGGCATCTCGCCGAAGCGCCGCAGAATTGGCCCCGAGCGCGTGATCTCCACCACCGCAGCCCGAACTGCCCTGGAGCCGATGTCCAGGCCTACCGTGATCGACATCGCTCACTCCCCGAGAAGATCATGTAGCACCTCTCCGGTGACAAGTCACACCGGTGTAACTCGGAGTGTATCGGTGGGGTCGCGCCCTACCAAGGATTGACGCAGCGCGCGAGGAATCGCGCTCAGCGCGGTGGGGAGCCCCTCAGGGGAGGTACCAGGCTGCGATCGGATCGCCGGCGGCGATCCCGATGGCAACCCCGACCGCCATGGCGGGCCCAAACGGGATCGTGTCGCGGCGCCCCGACCGGCGCAGCAGCAGGAGCACGATCGAGACCAGCCCTCCGACCATGAAAGCCATCACCGCCGCCACTGCCAGCGACTCCCAGGAGCGATGGGCGGCAAACACCCCGAGGAGGAACCCGAACTTGACGTCTCCCATGCCGAACCCCCCACGGGCCGCCAACGCCAGGAGCAGCAGGAAGGCGAAGTAGGCCAGACCGCCGGCCACCCCGCGGCCCACCGACCCCAGATCGCCATCGATCCATCCGCCACCGGCGAGCAGGATCAAGGCCCCGACCGTCCCCGGATACAAGATGCGGTTGGGAATTCGCTTGTGGTCCAGGTCGACCACCACGAGCACCGCCACCACTCCAGCGAACCACAGGTAGGCGGGGAGCACCGCCTTGGCGCCAATCAGTGCCGCGGTGGCCGCAAAGAGGATCGAAGTCCCCGCTTCCACCACCGGATAGCGCCACGAGATCGGTGCCCGGCAGTCACGGCATCGCCCCCGCAGAAGCAGCCATGAGATCACGGGGACGTTGTCCCTGAGGCGGATGCGATGCCCGCACGACGGGCAGGCCGAGGGGGGGCGGGAAATGCTCTTCCCCTGCGGGACGCGGTAGGCGACGACATTGAGAAACGAGCCGACGATGAGTCCGGCCACGGCTGCGGCGGCGATCAGAATCCCCGAGTCCATGCCACTCCTTGTCGCTGCCGTCACGGGAGGCTAACGGACGACCCTCTATCTACCCAGCTTCTTGCTCATGACTCATGACTCCCCCAGACGCGTGGAAGGGGGCGGGTCTCCCCGCCCCCTTCCCGGCTGGTCACATGTGACCGACCGTGGGATCCGTTACCAGCCACCCTGGGCGTAGCCGGCCGGGGCCGCTGCCGGGCAGTCCGCCCCGGTCAGATCGGTTGCCCCGTAGAACGTGCCGGCCGACGCGCTCTCCCAGACGGAGAACGAGTTGCCGGAGTCGGCGGTGCGGGTGACGCAGACGATGTTGTCATCGGCGTCACGCTCGTCGATGGTCACTCCGAGCGTTGGGTCGGCGTTGATCAGGGCGTTCGGTTCGAATGCCGTGATGTCGCCGGCGGTGTCCGTGTACGCGCCGTTGTCCAGCCAGAAGGCCTTCTCGGCGAGGAGGACGTTGCGGACCTCACTCTGGGCCGAGCGGTCCTGGGCGGACCTACGGAATCCGAGGAACGACGGGATGGCGATGGCGATGAGGACTGCAATGATCATCACCACAACCATCAGCTCGATGAGCGTGAACCCATCGTCCCGGCGCAAACCGCGACGGATTGTCTTGAACATTTTCGAGAACCTCCTAGGTGTCTCCGGGCAGGTCGGATGACCTGCCTTGGTGACTCATCGTCAGATTCCGGACCGAAGTTGAGGGGCTTTTTGGCTCGGCTATTGGGCTATTGGGCTATTGGGCATTGGCCATTGGCTATTGGCAATTGGTGGCAATTGGCAATTGGCCAGACGCGACCTGATCCCGTGGACTGAATCGAGGCGACCGGACTCCCTGGACGAGCCGAGCCCGACAGCTGTCAGGTCATCGCTCATCGCCCGAGCCTGGACACACCAACGGGCTCAATGGCCAATAGCCAATAGCCAATCGCTAGTTCTGAATCAGCGATGCGATATTGAACATCGGCAGGTAGAGGGAGATCAG
>CAYTTU010000106.1:0-12975 GCA_964440905.1 uncultured Acidimicrobiia bacterium
AGCGACCCCGGGGTGAGCGGGATCGTCGAGATGAGACGGACCAGGGAGAATGCTGCCAGGGCCTCGACCCAGTGCACCTCGCGTTCCGAGACCCCTACCGCAGCCAGGGACGCCACCAGGCACGCGAAAAGCGAAAGGTGATAGCCGAGGGTGGTGACCATGAGTCGGACCCACCTGGTACCAACCGCATCACCCACTATTGAGATGAATCGCCGGCTGGGCGAGTCGGTCGGGTCCACGGGTTTGCCCAGCACTCGCCTGGTCGCCGCCACCAGGCGATCGATCGGCCGCAGCACGCGTTCTCGGCGATCGGAGCGGAGCGCCCCGGCAATGACCAGGGAAGCGATCACGAGCGATCCGATGCCGATCAGGGCGCCGTCGACGAGGCTCGACATGGCGACGCCGCTGACCATCGCCGCCAACAGGGCCACCGTGGGCAGCAGCATCCGGGCAAGGTTGTTCCAGATTCCAGTGAGCGCCACGGCGGCGCCGATCTCGGACGCGCTGTGGCCCCATCGGCCCAGCATCACATAGGTGATTCCGACCCCAATCGCTCCACCCCCGGGGATGGTGTTGGCTGCAGTGGTGGCGACGGTCTTCGAGTACAGGGCGCGTCCATAACCCAGCGAGGGGATCACTGCTTTGGCCGGAAGCGCTCCGAGCAACTGACTCACCACGGCGACCGTCACCAACAGCACGAGCGACAAGGGAGTGATTCTGCGTACCACGCCCCACACCTGGTGGTAGTCGGCGATGGCCGGCATCAGTCCCAGAAAGGCGATGGCGATGAGAGCCAGAGCCGCGCCGCCGATCAGCATCCGGCGCCAACGGGGGGTCGGTGCCGCCGTGGTGCGGACTACGGACTCGAGCATTCCGGGGAGTGTACGGCTGCGCTCTCGTACCGATGCCAGCCGGCTCCTCACCATTCGGTGAGCAGCCAGACCTCCGGTACCCACGGTTCGGCGTCGGTGGTGGTGATTCCGCTGAAGAGGGTCACCGCCTCGGTGAGGGCGCGACGCGACCCGGCCTCGTCCCCGGCTCGGTGCAGTGCATCCGCCAGGGTGTTGTGCAACGCGGCCATGAGGTGACGGTCGCCCGACTCGACGGCGATGGCGAGCGCCTCCCGGGCCAGGGCAACGGCTTCGGCGGGATCGGGCACCGCCGCCGCAAGGTTGTTGAGCACCGCCATCCGCTCGGCAGGTTCGGAGGCGTCATCGAGCGCGGCGCGCAGGTGGGCGGTCCGCTCGTTGCCTGATGCCGCTAGCCCGGCGACGTTCTGGGCTCGGGCCCGAGCCCGGGCGGATCCCGAGTCTTCGGCAAGACGCAGCGCAAGGGCGATGTGCTCTACGACATTTCCGCCATCGGCGCGGCGCGACTCGACGAAGGCGCGGTCGGCCGCCACCACCGCTCGCATTTCGGCATCGGTCGCTGCGGCGTAGGCGCGGTCGTAGTGGGCGGCAGCCATGTCCCACCGGCGCAGCCGGCGGTGCACTTCGCCTAGCAAGTGCTCGATCATCGGCACCGGTCCGCCTTCCGCCAACGCGGCTTCGAAGCCGGCGACTGCTCTTGCATAGCGGCCCGCGAGCATGGCGCTGTGGGCCGCGGCGCGGTGCAGACCGGCACGATCGACATGACCCGCCGCCAGCGCCGCCTCGTAGTGCTCGATCGCCTCGCCGTGGGCATAGAGGCCGGCGGCGGTATCACCTGCGGTCCGAAACCAGGCTGCCGCCCGAATGTCGTTGCCCGCAGCGAGGTGATGGCGGGCGATTCGCGTTGGATCCCCGGTGCCGGAGTCCTCCAGTGCCGCCGCTGCGCGGCGATGGAGCAGGCGGCGGCGCGCCGCGGTGTGGCGGCCTGCCACCACCGCGGCGAGTTGCTCGTGGACCGCCGCAACAGCGGCGTCGGCCGATTCGACCGCCAGCCTCCGCCCGATCAGATGATCGAGCGCGGCGTCGGTCTCATCGGATGACCTGCCCGACACCGCCGCGACCAGAGCCGGGGGAGAGGACCGGCCCAGGATCACGAGGGCGTCCAGCACCTGATCGGCGACTCCGGGAAGAGCGTCGAGTCGCGAGGTATAGATCCGCCTTATCTGATCGGGCACCTCGCCGCCGCGGCCATCGGCGGCGGCGCGGACCGTCTCGACCACGAGGAGCGGCACCCCGCCGGTGCGGTGATGGAGTTCCGCTGCGTCGAGCGACAGCCCGGACGCGGCCACCAGCGCCGCGACCGCCTCGAGGGTGAGCGGGGTCAGTTCGACCGCAGTGCCCCGGGACGCGAGATCGTCGAGCATCGCCCCCACCACGGCCGACTCCGGTTCTGCGGTGGAGGCCACGAGAAGGGCGATACCGAAGTGACGGCTGCGGGCAGCCAGGAACCCGAGCATTTCGGCAGAGGAGTCGTCGCACCACTGGGCGTCGTCGATCACCAGCAGCGGATGGGGGATGACGGCGATGACCCGGGCGAGGGCGTCGAGAAAGCGGGTCCGGGTTCCAGCCTCCTGCGGCGGTGCCGGGATCGAGGAGAGACCGGGAAAGAGGCGACCGGCTTCGGCGAGCACCGCCTCGGGGAGCCCCTGCAGGGGTGCGTCGGGAAGCGCCTCCAGCAGCGCATCGTGGATCACCCCGAATGGGACCGCCGGCACCACTCCGGCGCCGGGGAGGACGGTCGAGCCGGTGCGACCCATCCGGTCGGCGACGGCGGCCAGAACGGTGGTGGCTCCCATCCCGAGGTCGGTGGTGACCCGCACCACTCCGCCGGGGGTGAGCGCCGCGATGATCCGCTCAATGGTCTCGTCGCGGTCCACGACGGGCAGGGCGGGTGGGGGCGGAGGGGTGGGAACCGGATCCCGCCGCGGCGCCGGCGCCCGGGGCAGATCCTCTTCCAGAATCGCCTGGTACAGCTCGCTCGTCTCCTCGAGGGGGGCGACACCCAGTTCGGTGTCCAACGTCGCCACCAGACGGCGGTAGGCATCCACCGCGCCGCTACGGTCGCCCGCCCAGGCGTGGAGCAGCATGGCGGCGCGGTACGACTCCTCGTGGAGCGGGTCCAGCCCGATACGCCGCCATGCAGTCTCGATGGCGCGGGAGTAATCGCCCCCCGATGCCTCGGCGGCGGCGAGGCGCTGCAGCACCCGATCGGCGCGCCGCGCCGCCTGCTCGGCCCGGATGCGCGCCCAGGACTCGAAGGCAGGGGCATCGCGGACCACGAATCCGGCGAGGAACTCGCCGCGATACAGGGCCGCAGCGCGCCGCATTTCGGGGAGGCACCGGGGACAGGTGGTGGCGGCGTCATGGCCATGGAGATCGTCGGCGAGGGCAGCGAACTCGTCGACGTCGGCCGTCACTCCCGTGCGGGTCATGCGGACCGCGGCGCGGTCCGCCTCCACCCAGAGTCCCCCCAGCGCGGTCCGCAGGGTGGACAGGGTTCGGCGCAGGCTGGAGCGGGACCGCTCCGGGTCGGCGTCGGGCCACAGCAACTCGACCAGATGGTCCCGGGCATGCTCGCCCCCTTCGACCGCCAGGTAGGCGAGCAGGGCGGTCGCCTTGCGGGTGTCCACCTTCAGGGGAGACCCGTCGACCAGGATCACCGGTGGGCCGAGAAGGGCGATCTCAAGGGTCACAGCGGGTGAGGTTATATCCGATCATTACGCCTCCGAGCCGCGGCAGTTCCCCGTAACGCAACCGTAGCGTTCCCTCCCTAGGGTTCCGGGATGTCTCGAAGCGATTGCCGCATCCGGGGCAGAGCCACGGTGTCGTCGCCAGGGTGTCAAGTGGCCGCCGAGGGGCTCAGCTCCCCCGGCTTCTCGCCGTGTCTCTGGAAGGTGGGGTGGCACTCGGACATGGGGGCGGGATGAAGCCGACGCATTCTCGATGGGTCGGCACCGCGGTGATCGCGGCAACGGGGTTGGTTCTGGGCACCCTGATTGCTGAGGGGGCATCACGATCCGCTCCGATCGGTGAGATCCCTCCGCTCGGCGAGTACATGAGGATTCTCACGGTCTATGGGGTGTACGGGCTGATCGGTGGGCTGTTACTACGGCACTCGGTTCGCAATCCGATCGGGATTCTCGTGGCGGTGATGGGCCTGGTGCCGCTGGTCGGGAACCTCGCCGAGGTCGTTTTGGCGCGCGGCTCTGGTTCCAGTCTTGTGCTCGACTCGGCAGTCTGGATCGTCAACTGGTACTTCTATGCCTTTTTCGGGGCGTTTCTTCCCCTCTTCCATTTGCTACCGACCGGTGTCGTGATGGGGGGATGGTGGAAGTGGTGGGCGCGGATCGCAATTTTCGGATACGGACTCCTCGTCTTCATGTTCATGTTCGGTCCACCGGAAGAATGTCCCACTTGTATTGGAGTCAACCCCTTGGCGATCCCGGCGGTGTCGGCGGCTGCACCGGTCCTCCTCATCGTCATGGGTATCGCCCTTGTCGTCGGGCTGGCCACTGGCGTGGTCTCGCTGGGAGTCAGGTATCGCCGCTCTCGGGGTGTGGTGCGGGCCCAGCTCAAGTGGGTGTTCTTCGGGGTGGTGACATCAGTGGCGCTGTTCTTCGGCGTCGCCACCATCACCGAGGAGTTGGGGCTTCCTGAGGCCTTCGGTCAGTCGGTTGCCGGTGTGGCCTTCATTCTCCCGGCGGTTGGAATCCTATTGGCCGTCACCCGTCACGGCCTGTTCGAGATCGACCGCCTGGTAAACCGCACCGTCACCTATGCCGCCACCGCGGTGGTGATCGCCGCGGTCTACGCCATCCCTGTGGTGGTCCTACCCGAGGCGCTCGGGTTGTCAAGCGACCTTTCCGTCGCCGCGGCGACCCTGGCGGCGGCGGCAATGTTCACCCCGTTACGGCGTCGAGTGCAGTCGGTGGTGGCGCGACGCTTCGATCGGGAGCGGTATGACGCCGAGCGGGTGCTGGCGGGGGTGGCGGCCCGACTGCAGGCGATAGCCGATTCGGCGGCGGTGTCGTTGGAGTTAGGGTCTGCCGTTGCCGCGGCGCTGCGACCCCGTTCTGTGGGAATCTGGCTCAGGACGCTGGACTCCGTAACGGTGGCGGAACGAGCCGGGGGGATCATCGAGCCATGACATGGCTGAAGCGGCGCCGCCGACCCGAGGCGAACCACGAGCCTTCCGCCGCCTCCACCGAGGTGGGCGAAGGCGTCGAGATTCCGGAACGCGATCCCCTCCATGCCTACCTGCTCCAGGTGGGGGGTCCGGTCGACCTGGACCGACTCGAGCTGAGGTCACCGGCGCTCGAGGCGCTGCGCGCCGCGGGTTCGACTCTCGTGGTGCCGCTGATCTCCCAGGGCGAACTGCTCGGCACGCTCAATCTCGGACCACGCCTCTCCGACCAGCCCTACTCATCCGACGATCGCCGGCTCCTCTCCTCGCTCGCCTCCCAGGTGGCTCCGGCGGTGAAGGTCGCCAACCTGGTCAAGGCTCATGAGGCGGAGACCAAGGAGCGGGAGCGGATCGAGCAGGAGCTGCGGGTAGCTGCGCTCATCCAGCAGACCCTGCTTCCCAAGCAGCTCCCCAGCCCTCCGGGCTGGCAGATCGATGCCTACTACCGGCCCGCCCGCGCCGTCGGGGGAGACTTCTACGACTTCATCCCACTGCGCGATGGGCGCCTCGGGTTCGTGATCGGCGATGTGACCGACAAAGGGGTGCCGGCGGCCCTGGTGATGGCGACCACGCGGTCCCATCTCCGCGCTGCCGCTCAGCGCCACGACTCTCCGGGCAGCGTCCTCGCCGACGTCAATGACATCCTGGTCGAGGAGATCCCGCCGGGGATGTTCGTGACCTGCCTCTTCGGGATCCTCGACACGGGGTCGGGTGAGGTGCGGCTCGCCAATGCGGGGCACAACCTTCCGTACGTGCGGGGCGCCCACGAGGTCACGGAGATCCGCGCCACGGGCATGCCCCTCGGACTCATGGCCGGAATGCTTTACGAGGAGCTCCTGGCGTCGCTCACTCCCGGAGAGGTGATGCTGCTGTCGTCCGACGGCATCGTCGAGGCGCACGATCGCAACGGCGAGATGTTCGGCTTCCCCCGGGTGCGCGAGGTGATCGCATCGGCATCCGACGGTGACGTGATCGGGTGCCTCCTGGAGGGCTTCGGCGTGTTCACCGGGCCGGGGCATGAGCCCGAGGACGATGTCACCCTCGTTTCGATTCGCCGGGCCGCCGGGGCTGCCGAGTCCGCCGCGGTCTTCGACAATCTCGCCATCACGGTTCACGACGACTTCACGATCCCGTCGACGGAGGGCAACGAACGGGCGGTGATGGAGCGGGTGGCGACGACGGTCGCCCGTCTCGGCCTCTCCGGACTCCGCCTGGAGCGCCTCAAGACAGCGGTGGCCGAGGCCGCCATGAACGCCATCGAGCACGGCAACAAGTCCAACCCGGATGTGCCGGTAGAGGTGCAGGTCACCTCCACCTCCCGGACGGTGGTGGTACGGATCGCCGATCGGGGCGGAGCCGAAATCATGCCTGCAGTGGAGACGCCAGACATCGAGGCCAAGCTTGCCGGCGAGCAGAAGCCCCGAGGCTGGGGATTGTTCCTGATCGAGAAGATGGTCGACGAGATGCGCACCGAGCACGACGGGGTGCGCCATGTCGTCGAGTTGGTGATGAAACGAGGGGAGGATCGGTGAACCCGTTTGAAGCCACCATGCGTCGCTCCGGTGACTCCGTGGTCATCGACCTGTCGGGGTTGCTCGACCGGTCGGCCGACCAGTCATTGGAGGAAGTGTTCGGCAGAGCCCTGGAGCAGGGGTCGGGATCGATCGTGTTCAATTTCGCCGCCGTGGAGTACATCAACTCCACCGGTATCGCTCTGGTGGTGGCCGCATTGGCGCGAGCCAGGGCCATGGGCCGCGACGTGCGCGCCTTCGGCCTGTCCGAGCACTACAGGGAGATCTTCACGATCACCCGGTTGGCCGACTTCATGGGGATCTACGACGACGAATCGGCCGCGGTGGCCTGACAGGAGGAGAGGGGAATGCCCGAAGCCAACGTCGAGATGGTGGTGCGCGACGCCGCACCTCAGGTGCGGATCATCGATATCCGCGGAGAGATCACAGCTTTTTCGGAGCCCGTGCTGTCAGACGCGTTTGCCCGGGCCAGTGCCGGCGACGCCAAGGCAGTTGTTTTCAACTTCGCCGGCATGGAGTACATGAACAGTGGCGGGATCGGACTGTTGGTCACGACGCTGATTCGAGCCAACCGCAACCACCAACAGATGCGGGCCTTTGGGCTGTCGCCGCACTACCGGGAGATCCTGTCTCTGACCCGGCTCGATGAGGCGATCCGAATCTACGACGACGAGACCGCGGCGATCAACGGGGACTGAGTCCATAACGATGCCGTGACGGCGCCGCGATGAGATGGGGACGTCAAGAAGGAGCAACAGGTGACCGGACGCGACGACGACAACTGGGCCAAGCCGGTGGACCGCCTCGAGGTGAAGGCGGTCCCCGAGGGCGCCAAGAGCCAGACAGTGCAGGGTCGCCGCCTCACTGGCCCGCTGCAGGGCTTTGGCCAGATGTGGCAGAAGACCTACCGGGTGCGCATAGACGGCAAGAATCCCGAGGAGATCATCGCCGTCTGGAAGTCGTCGTACGGGCGCTTCTGGCCGAAGACCAACCGCTTTTACGCCCCGATAGCGGGGATCAAGCCCGGTGAGATCGGCCTCATCACCGGCAAGGCGGGTCCGACCAGGCTCTCCACCGGCGTGATGGTGTTGTACGCCGATGACCGCTCGTTCACCTACATGACCCCCGAGGGCCATCCGTTCGCCGGATGGATCACCTTCAGCGCTCATGACGAGGAGGATCACGCCATCGCTCAAGTGCAGGCGCTGATCCGTTCCAACGATCCGCTGTATGAAGCCGGATTCGTGGTCTACGGCAATCGCGCCGAGGACAAGATGTGGCAGCACACGCTGCGGGAACTCGCCCGCCACCTCGGCTCACCGCACGAGCCCACCTCGGAGCGGGTCAAGGTCGACAAGAAGCGAGTGTGGCGCAACTTCAAGAACATCACCCGCAACGCCATGCTGACAGGGATGTTCCGGAGGAAGCAGAAGTAGCTGACAGCTAAGAGCGATGAGGATGAGCGATGAGCGGACTCTGCTCTGAATCGTGCTTAGGCTTGCGTATGCGGAGAACGGTGTTCGCACTGGCGATCGGGATGCTGTTACTCGCCAGTTGTGGGGACGACAACCAGGTCGGCGTGATCGTGACCGGATACGCACACGCGGGGCCGATGTGTCCGGTCGAGAGTCTTCCCCCGGATCCGGCATGCGCCGACCGCGCCGTTGCCGGGGCCGTGATCCTCGTGGTCAACTCGGTTGGCGTCACCGTGGCTGAACCAGTGACGGGAGACGATGGGCGGTTCAGTGTCGAGTTGGACCCTGGCGAGTATCGCTTCGTTCCCCAGCCCGTCGATGGTCTGATGGGCGTGGCCCCCGAGCAAACTGTGGTGGTCGAAGTTTCCATGGCGCTCGACTTCGCCTACGACACCGGCATCCGCTGATTGCTAGTGCCTAGTGCCTAGTGCCTAGTGCCTAGTGCCTGGTGCCTGCCGTCGGGTCTACCCTGCATCTCCCGATAAGAGAGCGAGGCACCTTGCTGACCATCGAGAAGGTCACCCTGCTCGCCTCCGCTGACATGTTCTCGCTGGTGCCGACCGCCGCGTTGGCGGGCCTGGCCGGGGCGATGCGGGAGCGGGAGTTCGACGCCGGTGCGGTGGTGATGCGGGAGCGAGAGCCGGGAGCGTCGCTCTTTCTGGTGGCCGATGGCTCGGTGCGGGTGCAATCGGGCGGTCATGTCGTCGGGGTTCTCGGCCGCGGCAAGGTGATCGGCGAACTGGCCCTGCTCGCCGCCGGGCCACGGTCCGCCACCGTGACCGCAGTGGAGAACACATTGCTCCTGGAGCTATCGCGCGACGACTTCGAGGTCGCCCTTGCCGACCACCCCGAGCTCTCCCAGGGCGTGATCCGGTATCTGGTGAGGCTGGTGCGCGACACCACGGCGGATCTCGGGTCGCGGTGAGCAACCCGATCCGCGGCCGGGTCGTGCTGCTTGGAGTGCAGGGCTTTCTGCTCGGCCTTACCTCGGCGCTTCTCATCATCCCGGTGAGCGCCATCTTCTTGGCCCGGTATGGATCGGCCCGGCTTCCCTACACGTACCTGGCGGTGGCGGTGCTTGGCGTGTTGGTGTCACTGCGCCTGGCCACGGTGATCCGACGCCTCTCGTTGATCCGCCTCGCCGTTCTCACTCTCGGAACTGCCGCCCTCGCCTACGGACTCTCCTGGGTCCTGCTGCGCACCATCGATGCCGTGTGGACGTCGTTCGCCCTCTGGGTGGTGTTCCCGCTGCAGCTGCAGCTCGGCTTCGTCTTCATCGGCTCCCAGGCAGGTCGGTTGCTCGACGTCCGTCAGATCAAGCGGTACTTCCCGCGGGTGGTGTTCGGGTTCTCCGCGGGGTTCCTGGTTGGCGGCATCGGCACCATCCCGCTGGCGGGCCGAATTGCCCCGGCAGACATGCTCCTGCTGACCACCGCCTCCGGCGTGGCCCTCGTGATTGCGTTCCTCGTGTCCGGACGGCGCTACCGCACCGAGCTCGCCGAGCCTGCCAGTCCCCCCTCCGGCGCCACCGATCTGCCCAACCGGCCGCGCTCCATCCTGCGCGATCGCTACGTGGCGTTGGTGTTCGGTTACCAGGTGCTCACCGCTGCCGTGGGTCAGGTGACCGACTTCCTTGCCTTCGACCGGGCCGCGGCCCGCTACGACGAGGCAGGTGAACTCGCCAGCTTCGCCGCGGTGCTGACCGCGGTGGTCAACATCGCCGACATCCTGTTTCTCGCCCTCGTCGCCGGATTTGTGATGACCCGCTTCGGCCTGCGTCTCGGGATGATGCTCAATCCGCTCGCCACCGCGGCGCTCACCGTCACGATGCTGTTCTTGGGAGCGACGGCAGGCACCGCCTCCACCGCATTCTTCCTCCTCGCCGCCACCACTCGGGTGCTCAACATCGTGCTGACCGATGGCACGTCGCGCACGTCGATCAACGCCGCCTATCAGGCGGTGGCGCCGGACCGTCGGTTTGCGGCCCAGAGCGCTGTCGAGGGGATCGGCGTACCGATCGGCCTGGGTTTGGTCGGAGTGCTCCTCATTGCCGTCGATGCAGCCGGCGCCGGTCCGATGGTGGTAACCGCGGCGATGGGCATCCTCTGCCTGCTGTGGCTGCTGAGCGGAGTGTCGGTGTTTGCCGATTACCGCAAGAATCTCGCGGTGCGGCTGCGCCGCCGCCAGATCTCGCCGGTCGATCTGGAGAGTGCCGATGCCGACACCAGAAGGTTCGCCACCGAGGCAGTGACTTCGTGGGACCCCCACCGCATCGCGGTGGGCCTCGACGTGCTCGCCGCTTCTCGGGACCGCGGTCTCGGCGGGCTGCTGGCGGAGCTGCTCGAGGATGACGATCCGGAGCGGATTCTGGTGGCACTGTCCCGTCTCGGCTCCGAGCCTGGAGAAGCGCTGCTCACCCGCGTCGGCGCCCTGGTGGCATCCGACGATCCCGCGGTGCGCCAGGCGGCCGCCACGGCTCTGCGACGGAGCGGTGCGGGAGAGCGCGCCGCGGCCACGGTACGGGCATGGGCGGCGGCCCCCGATCCTGCGTCGCGTCGCATCGCTGCCCGGGTGCTGGCCGCGGGGACGATCGACCCCGGCGCCCTGGAGGTGCTGAAGGCGCTGCGAGGAGATCCAGACTCGACGGTGCGGTTGGCGGCCGTAGAGGCGGCCGCCGGAGAACCCGGCTCGGACGCCAACGCCCTGCTGGTTGCGGCCATGCTGTCGGGTCCCGCCGACCCCACTCTGGTGCCGGCGCTGGCGCGGATGCTGGCCGCCCAGGGCGATACCGCCGCCGGCATCGTCGACGCCGGGCTGCGGGGTGAAGGGCCGGCCGCGGTGCTGCCCCGATGGCGCCTGGCTCGCTGCGCCGCGGGATTCTCTCCCGCTGCGGCCCATGGCATCCTCGGTCCTCTACTCGCCGCCCCCGACCCGGCGCTGCGCCGGGCGTCGCGTCACGCTCTGCTGGAGTCGGGATGGCGCGGCGAGTTGCCCGCCAATTGTCTGGAGGCTGACCGCGAGCGTGCCGTGGCGCTGCTGGGGGCCACGGCGGCATTGCAGCCGATCGAGCCGGGTCACGTCCTGGTACGGAGCCTTGCCGAGGCCCTGGCGGCTCACACCGATGACGTGGCAGTGGCCGCCGACATCACCGTTCACGAACCGGTGGCGTCGCGGTGGGTCGAGGTGGTGCGATCGGGCGTAGGCGACGTCGCCATCGCCGAGGAGGCTGCAGAGGTCACCTTCTCCGGCGAGCAGCGCCGCCTCCTGGGAGCGCTGCTCCATCCCGGTTTCGAACCTGCGGCGCGCCTCGCTCTGCTCGACTCCATGGTGCCTTCTGCCGAGGAGGCGGTGTTGCGGCTCGTCGAAGGACAAGGTGCACACGCCGATCCGTGGCTCCGGGTGGCAGCGGTGTGGTGGGTGGGATCGCATCCCACTGCAGTCCTGCGCACCGCCGTGGCCGCGGTCCGCTCCGACGACCCGATACTCGCCGAGACCGCGGCCGGGGTCCTGGCCGCCTGAACCCCGGGCATCCTGGCCCGGCGGTTTGGCCCATCGGCCCTGGAAACCCTCCCCTGCCGGTTGATACGGTCGCCGCGTTCCGCACCCCGAACGGGAGTGAGCCATGCCCGTACCGACCAGACGCTGGACCGTGGTGGTCGGCGCCATCCTCATTCAACTCTGCCTGGGGGCGATCTACGCCTGGTCGGTTTTCACCCCCATCCTCACCGGCGAGGGTGGCTGGACCAAGACCCAGACCCAGATCGTGTTCTCGGTGGGATTGGCCACCTTCGCCCTGGTGATGGTTGCCGCCGGAAGGCGCCTCGGCACCTGGGGTCCGCGTCGGCTGGCGGTGTCCGGAGGCATCACCCTCGGGCTGGGGTACCTGATCGCCGGGCTCGGTGGCGGGATGGACTTCTGGACGGTTCTCCTCGGCGTCGGCGTAGTGGGTGGTGCCGGTATCGGTCTCGCCTACGTGGTGCCGATCGCGGTGGGAATGCGGTGGTTTCCCGATCGCAAGGGGATGATCACCGGGGTGGCAGTGGCCGGCTTCGGCTTTGGAGCCCTGGCGTGGGTGAAGCTCGGCGGCGAGTGGGGACACCTCATCGAAGAGCACGGCATCGACAGCACGTTCATGCTCTACGGAGCGGTGTTCACCATCCTGGTGCTCATCGGATCGCGCTGGATGCAGATGCCGCCGCCAGGGTGGCTCCCCGCCGGATTCGTCCCCGGTGCGGCTCGAGCGATCGGGGGTGAGGACTTCACGCCTCCGGAGATGCTCAAGACGCCGCAGTTCCATCTGATCTCGTTCACCTTTGCCGCCTCGGCGGGGGCGGGGCTGATGGCGATCGGATTGATGAAGCTGTGGCCGGTCGAGGCCCTGGTCGACAACGGAGTGGCTCCCGACTCCGCCGACGCCATCGCCGGGACCGCCATGGCGGTGTTCTTCGCACTCGCCAACGGAATAGGGCGCCTGGCCTGGGGGGCGATTAGTGATCGCCTGGGCCGCAAGAACTCGGTGGTGGTGATGGCCGCCACCCAGGGATTGCTGCTGTTGGCCTTCATCCCGATGGCGGGACAGGAGTGGCTGCTGTATCTGGGGGCGGCACTCATCGGGTTCAACTTCGGAGGCAACTTCGCTCTCTTCCCGGCGCTCACCGCCGATCAGTTCGGAAACCAGACCGTGGGGAGCAACTACCCGTGGGTATTCCTCGCCTACGGCGCCGGGGGGATCGTGTTCCCCATCCTCGGAGGCAGGTTGGGGGACATGGGGAACTTCCCGCTGGCCTTCGTGATCTGCGCGGTCGCCTGTCTCGTGGGAGCGGTCGCCACCGCTCTGGTGTACCCGGCGCGGAAGA
>CAYTTU010000107.1:0-4051 GCA_964440905.1 uncultured Acidimicrobiia bacterium
TTGCGAACGGTGCAGATGACGGAGACGGGCAGGAGTGGGGGTGCTGCCGCGGTCATGGGAGCAGGGTATCGGTAAGGGGGAACGATGCCCGATACCCGATACCCGATGCCCGAACGGAGACCGGAGGCCGGAGACCGGAGACCGGAGAGAATCGCCGATCGCCCCAGCCGCGCGACCCTAACCCCTAACCCCTAACCCATCGCTCATCGCCCCTCACCCATCGCCCATAGCCAATAGCCAATAGCCAATAGCCAATAGCTACCCCACCACTTTGGCGAACCCTGGTCCCGTTGGCCGTTCCAACTGATCGAGGGTGCAGTCGGCGGCGTTCTTGTCGGGGCGCCAGCGCTCGAACCGGGTGGCGTGACGAAAGCGCGCCCCGGTCAATTGGTCGTAGGACACCTCGACCACGACGCCCGGACTCACCGCCACCCACGACAGGTCCTTGTCCCCGGTCCAGCGGCTCTCCCCTCCGGGGCGGCGCACCGCCTCGGCGGAGCCGAACGAATCGTCGGCACGGATCTTCTCGAACTGGGCGAGGAGTTCACGGCGGTCGTGATCCGGGAAGCCCGAGCAGTGCCCGATGAAGTGCAACTCGGTGCCGTCATACAGGCCGAGCAGTATCGATCCGATGCCGTCGCCGTCCTTGTGGACCCGGTAGCCCCCGACGACACAGTCCACGGTGCGGCGATGCTTCACCTTGACCATCTCGCGTTTGGCCTCGGCGTAGGGGGCATCGAGGCGCTTGGCGACGATCCCATCACAACCCGCCGCCTCGAACTGATCGAACCACTTCGCCGCCTGCTTGCGATCGGTGGTGGAGGGGGTGAGATGCCACCGCTCCCCGAGACCGGGCACCAGTCCCTCAAGGGCCCGGCGGCGCTCGGCGAACGGGGCGGCACGCACATCCTTACCCTTCAGCGCCAGCAGGTCGAAAGCCACCAGATCCGCCGGGGTCTCGGACGCGAGCAGCTTGACCCGCGACGCCGCGGGGTGGAGCCGGTTCTGCAGGGCGTCGAAGTCGAGGCGGTCCCGGGTCACCACCACCACCTCCCCATCCACCACGGTGCCGGCGGGTAGCGCCTCCAGGGAGGGGGCCAACTCGGGGAAGTAGCGCAACAGCGGCTTGTCGTTGCGGCTGTCCAACTGGATTGGTGCGCTCCAGGCCACGGCGCGGAATCCATCCCACTTGGGCTCGTAGGCCCAGGGCCCCTCAGGGAGGGCGTCGCGGACCCGAGCCTCCATGGGCGTGATGGGCGGGGAGAACGGCCAGCCAGGCATGGCGGCGAGGCTAGCGACACCCGACCCACCAAACCCTGGCCGATCTCAGCCATCCCACAGCAAACGGGGCGATTCTCTCCATAAAGTCAGGCCCACTGGAGGCAGATCGTGGCGGTGTTCGAGTCGCAGCATCATCGACCCCGCGAGGTCATCGAGCCGCGCTGGCAAGAGGTGACCTCGTTTGCAGACCTGGTCCGCGCCACGGAGCCGGCCATCATCTGGCTGGGGGAGGCCGTCGACCCACCGCCGCCGATCGACCTGCTGTTTCCCGAGCTCGCCAATGCCGAGGTCCGCACCCACCACTTCTATAGGCCCACCGGCCGCCCCCGCATCGGTCTCGCCTGTCTGCCGCAAGCAATCGTCTCTGGCCGATCGCTCGTCGGCAGTCCGACGCATCTCTATCTGCTGGGACCCATGACGGCGGCGTACGTGGATGACTGGCTCATCAACGACTTGCCTGTCGGGAACCGCGAGTTGGTAGGCAAGACCGCGCGTTCGGTACCGGGGGTCTCGGTTCTCCTGACGCACTGGAACATGAAGACCTATGGGCACTGGCTCCTCGAGGGCCTCCCCAAGCTCCTGCTGCTGCGCCGGCTCATCGAGGATCTGCCGCCGTTTCACATATTGCTGCCGCGGTCTGCTCCCGGATTCGTTAGAGACTGGATCGACCTCGTCCTACCGGCAGCGCAGGTGGCGCTCTACGACGACGACACGGAGTATCTGCTGGTGGAAACCCTCATCGTGCCGACCGTGCTCTTCGTCTCCCGGGGACATCACTTTCATCCGGAGTTCGTTTCTCTGCTGGACGAGTTGGTGCCTCCCGGGCGCGGCGGCGGCGATGCCCGGCTGTACGTCGCCCGGTTCCAGCCGGACAATTTTCGGCAGATGTCGAACCGGGAGGAGATCGACGCGATTGCCGTCTCCGAGGGCCTGGAACTGGTAAGGCCGGAGACAATGCCGATCGCCGAGCAGATCGCTCTCTTCGCCCGCGCCACCATCATCGTCGGTGACTTCGGCTCGGGAATGCACAACACGCTGTTCAGCCCGCCCGGCGCCCTGGTGCTGTGTCTCAACATGGTCACCGGTCTGCAGACCCGCATCGCCGAGTTGAAGCGGCAACGGGTCGGCTACCTCCTCCCCAGCAGTGGCGAGGCGGTGATGTACCGGTTCGGCGCCCCCCGCCAGAGCTTTCACATCGATCCTGAGCAGTTCCGCGCCTATGTCAGGGCGTGCCACGCCATCAGCCGAGGGCACGAACCAGGGTCCTCGGATCTGAAACCTCCCAACCGAGGCGGCGAGATCGCTTCGCCGACCAGCGGTGGCGCGACCGTGCCATCCGGCGCGGTGCCTCGGCTGACGTCCGCGAAGCGGCTGATTTGTCGCGGCGTCAAGGTGATGTGGTGGACCGTGACCCTGCAACTGCCGCGGCGACTGCGCGCCTACCGCGCCGGTCGACGCGACCGCACAGCGGAGTAGCCGAGCCCACCAGCAACCTCGCGTTGCTGTGGTCCGATACCGGCAACCTCGAGGCGTGAGGGTGATTGCAGTCGCCTGGCCATGCCGGCCGATGCCCCGCCCCGCTGCCAGGATGGACCTTCAAACTCACAGGAGGGAACGTGAAGAACATCCTGCAACGCAACCCGCTTCCGATCGCGGTTCTGCTGGCGGCGCTGATGTCACTCTGGATCGTCAGCGGAGGCATCGCCGGCGCCGGAGGTCCGAGCACCACGCTCACCCCGGGGAGCACCGACCTGGTCTATATCGCCTCCGGCGAGGGCTTCCCCGATGCCCTCGGGGTGGGTCCCGTGGCGGCGGTCAACGGGGCCCCGGTGATCCTGGTGCCGAAGAACCCGCCGCTGCACTCGGCCACATCGGCCGAACTCTTGCGACTCGATCCGCGCCAGGTCGTGATCGTCGGAGGAACCGCGGTGATCTCGGCGGAGATCGAAACGGACCTCGCCGCCCTGCTCCCCGACGCCGAGATCGCGCGGCTGGCGGGATCCAACCGTTACGTGACCAACGCCATGGTCTCGGAGAGCCTGTTCCCGGTCGAGGCGTGGGTGTCGATCGGGGCCCCGGCCTTCCACACCGATGAGCCCGGTGACGACTCGTACGTCAGTACCGACGTGCAGGCGTACCTCCTGGGTGGAGTGGGATACCTGTACGCCCCTGTCGATCTGCCCCACGGCGCTCAGATCCTCCAGTTCAAGGCGGTCTTGGACGACGGGGACCCCAACCGTGAGATCGTCGTCGACCTGCTTCGCGCTGGTCCAACCAGTCAAGCGGTCGTGCTCGGTTCCATCTCCTCGTCAGGGTCGGTCGGAGAAGGGACCTACTCCGGCGGAGTCGAGACCAACGGGTGGGAGTTCGTCGACAACGAGAACTACTCGTACGTCATCCGGGTGGCCGAGGCCCACGGGTCGTGGTTTGGGGAGGGTGACCTCATCATGCGGCGCGTGATGATCCAGTACCGGCTGGGCTCACCGACTCCGCCCCCAACCTCCTAAGAACGGCCTGCGCGATGCGCCGCCTCCCGGCGACGGGAGGCGGTACCGCGCCGCAGTCGGCCGACGGCATGCGGCCTATGCGGCTGGTCGTGCCCAGTACTGCGGCCGCCTGCGATACGGCCTAGGGTGCCGGAACCAACTACAGGGGGTTCTTGTGTTCACGCTCAACGTCACCATCGGCAGGCGCACCCTGGCGTGGCTGCTCGCCGGGCTGCTGGCCGCCACCACAATTCTGGTCGCCAACCACGCCGACGCCGGAGCCG
>CAYTTU010000108.1:0-18149 GCA_964440905.1 uncultured Acidimicrobiia bacterium
ACTGCCCCGACCACCACCACCGTCGCCGGGCCGGTGATCTCTCTTGCCGGCACCGACCTCGGCGAGATCCTGGTCGACGACACCGGGATGACCCTCTATCTATTCCTCCCCGACGATCAGGGTTCCAGCACGTGCAGCGGAGGGTGCGCCACCACCTGGCCGCCACTGACCGGCGAGCACGGAGCCGGTACCGGCATTGACGGCGCGCTACTCGGCACCGTGACCCGCGGCGATGGCACGAGCCAGGTCACCTACAACGGCTGGCCGCTGTATCGATACGCCGGAGACAGCGAGCCCGGAGACACCTCCGGCCAGAGTCTGGGCGGCAACTGGTGGGTGATCGACTCCGCCGGCGAGCCGGTCATGTGATGTCGGCTACCCCGCTGCGGGTGGGTGACTGGTTCGTGATCCCGCCCGACGAGCTGCGCTGGCACTTCGACACCAGTGGCGGGCCGGGGGGCCAGCACGCCAACCGCTCCGCCACCCGGGTAGAGCTGTCGTGGGATCTGTCGTCCAGTCCGGCGGTGATCGAAGACGTGCGCCGCCGCTTGATCGAGCGACTCGACGCACCCGGGGGGACGGTCACCGTCACCGCGGCGGACACCCGATCCCAATGGCGCAATCGAGCCCTGGCGCGGCGCCGTCTCGAGGAGACCCTGCTCGCCGCATTGCGAGTCGATGCACCGCGAATCGCCACCGCCACCCCGCGCGCCGCCCGTCGCCGACGCCGCGATGAAAAGCGGCGCCGGAGTGCGGTGAAGCGCATGCGGCAAAGGCCGGAAGAAGAGGAGTGAGTTCAGAGTTCAGAGTTGAGAGTTCAGAGTTTCAAGGAGGGTCGGAACTCCAAACTCCAAACTCCAAACTAGGACTTCTTCGCTTCTCGATGATCCGCCCGGGCCAGGTGTTCCCGGGCGTGGGCGATCGCTTCCTCCGAGGTCTCAAACAAGTGGTCGCGATTGCGACTGATCTTGTTCAGTACCCCGGTCCGCTCCAGCATCTCGCGGGGCTGGGGCTGCAAACCCGACACCATCACGACGACGTGGCGCCGCTCCAGGGTCTCGACCAGACCCTGGAGTGCGGTGAGTCCGGTGGCGTCCATCACCGGAACACGTCGCATCCGCAGCACCACCGCCTTGATGCCGGGCGTCTCCTTGAGCACCTGGTCGAAGAATTGGGCCGCGGCGCCAAAGAACACCGGGCCCTCGATGCGAAAGGCGAGGATGTTCTCCCGCCCCAGATCGGACTCGGCGCGCATTTCGGCGACACTGTCATGGCCGGCCGGCGCCGCACCGGCGAGCATCTCGGGATCCACGCTGAACAGGCGGCTCATTCGCACCACGAAGAGGAACCCGGCGGCGATCATCCCCACCTCCACGGCGAGGATGAGATCGAACAGGATCGTCACTCCCATTGTGAGCACCAGCACGAAGGCGTCCGCCCGCGTTGCCCGCAAGATGGTCCGAGCGGCGTGGGACTCGACCATCCGCACCGCCACCACCATCAGGATGCCGCCTAGCACCGCCAGCGGAATCCGGGTGGCCAACGGAGCGAGGAAGAGAAGGATCATCAACAGAACCAGGCCGTGGGTGACCGCGGCGATCCGGGTCTTGGCCCCGGAACGGACGTTGACCGCGGTTCGAGCGAGCGCCCCGGTGGCGGGCATCCCGCCGAAGAACCCAACCGCCACGTTGGCCAGACCCTGGCCGAGCAGTTCTCGATCCGGATCATGGCGCTCTTCAATGGTCTGCCCATCGGCCACGACAGCCGACAGCAGGCTCTCCAGTGCGGCGAGGATGGCGATCGCCAGGGACACCCGGGCGACGTCCATCAGGGTTCCCACTGACAGCAACGGCAGGTCGGGAGTGGGTACCCCGCGCGGCACCCCCGAAATGCGGGTGACCCCGTCGAACCAGGAGAGCAGCGAGAGCCCGGTACCGGCCAGGAGGGCGACCATGCTCGCCGGGATGGCACGCAGTCGGGGCACGCGGAGCCAACCGATCATCACGACGGCGGTAGTCAGACCGAGCACCAGCGCCGGGCCGGCGGGCGCACCAAGGAAGTCGGCAACCGTCCGGGCGGACACCACCAGCGTCGACTCGGCCGGCTCGGGCGTGACTCCGAGCACCAGCGGCAGTTGCTGCAGGAAGATGATCACAGCGATGCCATTGGTGAATCCGGTGATCACCGGCCATGGCACGAAACCGACATACCGCCCCACTCCCGCCACAGCCATCCCCACCAGCAGCAACCCGGCAACCACAGCCACCAGAGGCAGGGCCTGGGCTCCGTGGCGAGCGACGATCGGGATCAAGACCACCGTCATTGCCCCGGTGGGGCCACTCACCTGGAAATTGGAACCACCGAACACCGCGGCCACGATCCCGCCCACGATGGCGGTGGTCACCCCCAAGGCCGGTGAGACCCCGGTGGAAACGGCGAATCCCAAGGCCAGGGGGAGTGCCACCACTGCCACGGTCACACCCGCGATCAGATCGGCCCTGAGGAACTCGAAGCGATAGTCGGAGCGGCGGGGAAGGAGGCGGGCGAGGCTCACGCACAGCAATGTAGGGGCACGCGATTCTCGCTCTGCCGATTCCGGGGATGAGTCATGAGTCATGAGCCATGAGCCAGAGACAGAGGTCAGAGGTCAATCTCCAACGCCAGCTCCGACTCCAAACTCCAAACTCTGGACTCAGGACTCAGGACTCAGGACTCAGGACTCAGGACTCAGGACTCAGGACTCAGGACTCAGGACTCAGGACTCAGGACTCCGCCCGCGGGGCGAGTCAGCCTGCTGCCCCTCCGGTGAAGTTCCACGAGGCGAGCCGGAGCGAAGGGGCCCGCACCACACCCTGGCCGAACTCGGAGTCGGCGTAGCGCAGGTCGTTGCCCACACCGATGACGTTGCCCGGGCCGAAAGCCTTGACGAACGACTGGGTGAATCTCAGGTTGGTGATCGCACCGGTGATGACGCCGTTCTCGATCATGAAAGTCCCGTTCCTGGTCAGCCCGGTGACCACCTGGCTCTTGGGATCGAGGATGCGGCAGTAGTTGAACGTGGCCACATACACCCCGCGCTCCACCGCGCCGATCATGTCGTCGACAGTGTCGGTGCCGGGCTGGACCACCACATGGCCGGCAAGCGGGCCGAGCGAACCGCTCATTGCCCAGGCGTGGCCGGTGGAGGCGGCCCCGGCTCGCTTGGCCGAACGGCGGTCGTGCACCGCGGTTCGGGTGACCCCGGCGTCGATCAAGACCGTGCGCTGCTTCGGAGTGCCTTCGGAGTCGTATGCCTCGCCCAAGGCGCCGGCGCCCATCGGATCGTCCAGCATTGTGATACGCGGATCGAACTGGCCGGCGCCGAG
Source organism: uncultured Acidimicrobiia bacterium (assembly GCA_964440905.1). Lineage (GTDB taxonomy): Bacteria > Actinomycetota > Acidimicrobiia > Spongiisociales > UBA11373 > UBA11373. Next base: position 3,366 of record CAYTTU010000108.1, read on the forward strand.
TTCCACGAACGACTGCCCCTCGTTGCACGCCTTGCCGTTGAAACCGTAGAAGTCGAGGAACACCGCGATCGTGGCAACCGGCTCGGGAGCCAGCACCACTTCGTACTCCCCCGGCTTGAGGTCGAAGGCGTGCATACCCCGCCGGGCCCGGTCTGCAGCGAGGCCGCCGGCCGCCCCGCCGTCGAGGTCGGCGAAAGCGTTGGAAGTCTGATGGGCCGAGCCAGCGCTCTCCCCAGTCTGATGAATCCCATCGACCGTCGCCCGGCTGCCGCGCTGCGAAGCGCGGTGACCCAGGCTGTTGGCAAACGCGGTCTCGAAGGAATCCGTGTCGCAGAAGCCGGCGGCAGAGAGTCCCTTCCCGGCGTCGACGAACGCCTTGACCACTGCGGCGCGCTGCGCCGGCGATGCCTCGTTGGTCGAGGCATGCGAGAAGTCGGCAGGGGCCACCGCCACCGCCGGGGTAAGCCCGGGCCAGTCGGAATCCACCGGCTGGGTGGCGGCAACAGTGAGTGCCGTCTCCGCCAAGTGGCTGAGGGCGGCATCGTCGGCGCGGTTGGCGGTGACCGTCGCCACCCGACCCTCCGCGGCCACCCGCAGCCGCACATTGACGTACTCCTCGCCGACGTTCTGGTGGATGAACGAGTTGGCGAAACGAGTCAGCTCGAGCCGACCCACCGCCACCGTGGCCTCGGCCTCGGCGCGTGGGCCGATGATCTCGATGAGGCGGTCTGCCGCGGTACGTGGATCCGTCATCCCTTCACCCCCACTCGCACCTCGGCAAAACGACCCGGAGAAGCCGAGTGACCGGTGTGGGCGATCTGGATGGGCTGGCCCTTGCCGCAGTTCGGCGTGCCCCAGTGCACCCACTCGGCCTGACCGGCAAGCATGTCCAATTGCGCCCAGAAACGCGGGGTGATGCCGGTATAGGTGGGGTTCTTCACCATCCGTCCCAGCTTCCCATTCTTGATCTCCCACCCGATCTCACAACCGAATTGGAAGTTGAGCCGTTTGTCGTCGATCGACCACGAACGATTGGTGGACATGAACACCCCGCGCTCGGTCTCGGCGATCATCTCCTCGAGCGACGAGTCCCCGGGGAGCAAGCCGACGTTGGTCATCCGCACCATCGGAAGGCGGGCGTATCCGTCGCCGCGCACCATCCCCCCTGGAGCCAGACCGGCGATCGCCGCGGAGTCCCGTCCGGACAGGACGCCGACCCACGTGCCGCGATCGACGATGGGCACGCGTTGTGCCGGAGTGCCCTCGTCGTCGAATCCGAAAGTGCCCAGGGCGCCGCGCAGGGTGGCGTCTGCGGTGATGTTCATCAGTTCTGAGCCGTAGCGGTGGGTTCCCAGCTTGGGCAGCTCGAGATGCGAGGTGCCGGCGAAGGCCGCTTCCCACCCCAGGATGCGATCCAGCTCGATGGCATGACCTACCGACTCGTGGATCTGCAGAGCCAGCTGACTGGCCTCAAGGATCAGCGTCATCTCCCCCTCCGGGCAGTCCTCCGCCCGGAGTAGCGCCGCAGCCTCCTCGGCGATGCGAGGAGCGTTGCCGAGAAAGTCCCAGCGACGCACCACCTCGAAGCCGCCGGTCTCGAACTGTCCAAACGACTGCGGGTACGACCGGCGATGGGTCTCGCCGTCACCCACCGCGGTGGCATCCAAGCCCCCGCCGGTCTCGACCAGATGCTGGTGGATGCGGTGCCCCTGGGACGACACGAACCACTTGTGGGTATCCCACGCACCGAGCGCGGCGCGGGCGAGGCGGATCTGGTCGACCTCTTGCATCGTCGCAGTGACCGCCATCAGCAGATCGACCTTGTCCGATAGAGGCACATCGAAGGGGGACTCGGTGTGCGGCGTCTCGTACTCGGTCTGCACCACCGCAACCTCGGCCAGTGGAGCCGGCTTTCCGGGAACCGCAGCCGACGCCTTGGCGATCTCCGTGGCGCGAGCTCCGGCGGAGCGCAGTGCCTTCGACGAGAGGTCGTGGGTGCCGAAGAACCCCCAGGACGACCCGAACAGCGCCCGCACCCCGACTCCGGCCGCCTCATTGCGGTCGAGCTGCTCCACCGAACCGTTGAGCACTTCGATCTGCTCGTCGCGGGCCTCGATGTACCTGGCGTCGGCGTAGGTGGCCCCGGCGGCGAGTGCCGCCTCGACCGCGGTCTCAGCGTGATCGAACATGGTCGGCAACCCTAGCGGACTGCTCTCGGGGTTCCGAAGCCGCAGGAGCGTAGGACGGGGAGTAGCGTGCTGGCATGGCCAAGTCAGCCTCACCGGATCGCAGCGCACTCGAGAAGATCGTCGAATGGGCCCGGGCGGAGCCCGGGGTCACGGTCGGTTCCGACGGGATCATCACCGTCGGTGGTGACCGCCCCATCGACCTCACCGTCACCGCCGACGACGAGAGGGTTCAGCTCACCCACCATCACGTGGAGGCGAGCGAGGATCCGGCACGGTTCGATTCGGTGCGCCGCAACCTCCCGAAGCGCGGCTCGACCGTGACCGGCACCGTCGCCGCCGCCGCCGAGACCCTCGAAGTGACCCTGACTGCGACGATCTACAGCGACGGGCTGACCCGGCAGGGCTTCGTCGCGGCCTTCAACGAGCTCGTCACGGCGGCCGATCGAGCGATAGGAACCCCGGGCCCGGCTCCGGCCGATGTCAAGGCCGTCACCCCCGTCCGCGCTTCTGCTCCGGACGCGGACACCGCCGAGAGCGCCCCTGCCGCCGCAACCGCAACCACCCCCGACGAGAGCGCTCCGACCATGGTGCTGTCGGCGGTGTGGGTGCCGACTCATCGGGTTCCCGACGGCGGGCTGCGCGCCTGGCCCAAGCCCGACCCGGCTGTGGAGCCGATAGCCACCCTGCAAGCCCGGGTGGAGTTGAGCATCGCCGAGCAGCGGGGCGACTGGGCACGAGTCGTCGGCTCCAACGGATGGACCGGATGGGTCGACTTGCGCCGACTGCAGCCCTTGGCCGCGGGCCGGGTGCGCTCCAGCGCAGCTCCGAAGGCGACCGGCAGCAGCGCCTCGTTCCCCATCGGCGCCCTCGGTGCGGTGGCGCTCGCCGCCGCGGCCTTTCTCCCATGGTTCTCGATCGAGGACTTCGACGCCAAAGCCATAGACGTGTCGCTCAAATTCCTGTGGGATCTCGAGGGTCAAGGCGATCCGATGCTCGGCATCGCCCTGTTGGTGCTCGGTGGCATCGGGTTGCTCGCTTTGTTCCTTCCGCTCGTACCGGACAGGCTGCGGCGATCGGCGGCGATGGCGGGCATCGCACTGAGCGCACTCTTCGTGTTCCAGGTCCACCGCGGGCTGGACGCCACCTTCGCGGACACGATCGATGCGATCGGATTCGGGGTGTACGTCGCGCTGGCCGGCGCCGTGGTGTTGCTGATTGCGCCCAAGGGAAAATGACGACTTCCTAGGGCTATTGGCAGGTCGGCGATGAGCGATGAGCGATGAGCGAGTGCCGACGTCCGAACCATCGCCCATCGCAGGAGGCGGGCCCGGCCCGCCGACTTTCGCCCATCGCTGTCAGCTGAGCTGACAGCTGATAGCTTTCCCTCCATGCCTCACTCCGCCTACTCCCTCATCCGCGGCCTACGGGCCACGCGCCACTTCCTGCCCCGTCCGCTCGACCCCGCCGATCTTGCCGCCATCCTCGAGGCAGGGCGGTGGACCGGTTCCTCGAAGAACGTCCAGGGCTGGCAGTTCGTCGTGTTCGAGGATCCCGCCGATCGGGAACTCCTCGCCTCCGCCGGCGCCTACACCGATCCGGTGCGGAATGCCGCCGCGGCGATCGCCCTGGTGCGCACCGCTGCGGGAAACGACTTCGACATCGGTCGTGCCGCCCAGAACCTGATGCTGGCGGCGTCTGCCCGCGGCGTGGCCTCCTGCCCGGTGACCCTCCACGACGCGGCCACCGCGGTAGCCGTGCTCGGCCTGCAGCCGGGCGAGGAGTGCCGCTATGCCGTGGCGCTGGGCTATCCCGACGAGTTCGCTGAGCGCCAGGCACGCGACAAGCGCCGCACCGCCGGAGCCGGAGGCCGGCGCCCTACCAACGAGGTCATCCGCCGCGACCGCAAGTGACGGCATCTGGCATCATCCCGGCGTGACCACACGGCTGCGTTCTGCGGGGCGGGACACCCTGATGGGAGTCCTCGGCTTCTGGGCGATCGTTTCCCTCGTGTTTCTCGCCGGGCGTTGGTATCTCCCGGCCGAATTCCCCGGTCGACTCATCGATCGAGCCGCTGCCTCCAGTCCGGTCGACGATCCCACGGTCGAACCCACCGACCAGTTCGGCCTGCTGCGCAGCCAACTCTCCGCCCTGGGGAGTGATGGCGCCGCGGTCGTGATCACCGGTGCGGTGGAGGTGCATGACGTCCTGGGGAACGTGGAGCCACTCAGCGATCCGTGTTATGGCTGCCTGTTTCAGATCGCCGGAGCGGCCCGGGAGACGCGCCTCGGCGGGCCGGTGCAGATCGGGGTTCGCTACTGGCAGGGCACGACAGTGCTCAGCATCACGGCCAACGGTGCTGCGATCGATCAGCCCCTCACCGACCTCAGAGTGAGCGTCAACGCTGGGGGCAAGGTGTTCTTCGGACGGGAATGCACGGTAACCATGGAACGCTCCGAGCATGCCGTGTACGTCACCGCCCTCGAGGGCGAGAGCGTCGAGTTGTTCGAACTGCGCTCGTATGGCGGACGGCTCGAGTGCAGCCTCCTATCGAACTCGACTACCGGCGACACGGTGTCCCTGGTGGCGGTGTTCGCCTACGAACTGCTCGGATAGGGCACTCAACCGACCTCGCGCTTGCCCCGCCGCACCTGCACCATCTCGGCCAGGATCGCCACCGCGATCTCCTCCGGGGTCACCGCACCGATCGCCAGGCCAACCGGGCCGTGAATCCGCGCCACCTGTTCGGGATCGAAGCCGGCGGCGAGGAGCCGCTCCACTCTCGCGGCGTGGGTTTGGCGCGACCCCAGCGCTCCGACGTATCTGACAGGGTGGCTCAGGACGAGCGGCAGCAACACGTCCTCGAAACGCTCCGCATGGAGCAGCGAGACGACGAAGCAGGTGTCGTCGAGCGGGCGCCGCTCGACGAGGTCGTCGGGCCAGCCGCAATCGACTGCAGCCGCATCGGGGTATCGCTCTGCCCGGGCATGGGCCGGACGGGGGTCCCCCACCACCACCCGAAAGCCGGCCGCCGCCCCGAGGCGGCACAGCGACTCTGCGATCGGCCCCGCCCCGAAGATGCGCAGGGTGGGTTGAGGTGAGATCACGTCCACGAACCACTCCCGCCCATCCGCCACCTCGACGCCGGGACGATCCCGGGCGATACGTTCGGCGGCGGCGAGGCGCACCCCCTCGGGCAATGCGATCCCGGGATCGGCCGCCACCACCGAACCGGCGGCGTCGATCAATGCTCGCTCGACCTCGGAGCCACCGGGGAGGAGGGTCACCAGCGCGGCGCGCTCTCCCAAGCCGGCCGCGGCCCGGGCGGCGGCCAGCACCTTGCTCACCACACCTCGATCAAGACGCGGATCGTCCCGCCGCATGACAAGCCCACCTCGAACGCCTGATCATCAGATATCCCGTACGTGACCACCGACGCCGGTGCTCCGGCAAGCACCTGCTCGGCCCGGACGGTGACGTCACCCTCGACGCAGCCGGAGCTGACCGAACCGACCACATCCCCCGCCGAAGACACCAGAAGGCGGGCGCCGGGCGGCCGGGGCGCGGAGCCGGATACCGAGATGACGGTGGCCGCGGCGACTCGCTTTCCCTCCGCAGCCCAGCGATCCCGGACGGCGAGGTCATCGGCAAGCGCCATGAGGCCAGTATCCCAGGATCGCACAACGACCGGCCGCTCCTATCCTCCGAGCACACAGTCATGCGCAGCTACGACGCCATGTCCGTGTTCGACCGGCGGTCGCGTCGGGTCTCGCGGCGACTCCGCAAGACCCGGACCCTGCAATCAGCCCGCCCCCCGGTCGTCGGGGACAACACACGCAAGTTCAAGCGAAAGCGGCATTGGGGACGGATCATCCTCCGCACCCTGATCATCTCCGCCGTCGTGGGCGGCACGATCGGCGGGTTCGTCTTGCTGCGCGCCGTCACCGCCGCCGACCAGATCAGGGTCCAGGTACTCGGCGCCGAGGGTCGTCCCCTGGAGGGCGCGGTCGTCACCACCGAGAGCGGCAAGAGCTACAACACGGTGGAGGGTGGCCTGGTCCGGGTCCCGTTCGACCTTCCCGAGGTGCTCACGGTGACCGCTCGCGGCTACGTCCCCGCCACCTACACCGTCGAGCAACTCCCGCTGCAGGGGGCTCTCGGCCTGCAGATGGAACCGCTCATCCTCCAGGGACGGGTCACCGACGCCAACGGCATCGGTGTGGTCGGCGCCCTCGTCACCATCAACGACATGCACACGACCACCCAGGCATTCGGATCGTTTGAACTGGTGGAGGCGATGCCGGGGACGGTGGTGGTGGAGAAGGCTGCGTGGGAAACCGCCACCGCTGAGTGGACCGGGGAACGACGGCGACTCGACGTCCGCATGGATGCCTTCTTGGTGCGCGGCCTTCGGGTCGAGCCCAAGACGGCGGGAGACGACGAGCTGTTCGCCCAGATCCTCGAGTTTGCCGACGGAAGCACGGTCAACGCCCTGGTGTTCGACACCAAGATCGAGCTCGGAAACGTCGTCCACGACATCGAGGGGTACGACGAGCCCCAGGCCATCGGGGCGCTCCAGCCGGTGTTCGACGTGCGGCAGCGTCTCGCCCAGGCGAAAGAGCATGGCCTGTACACGATCACCCGCATCGTGACTTTCCAGGACCCCTACGCCTCGCTCCACCGCAACAACTACGCGCTCCACAACTCCGTGGACGGCGACACCTGGACCACGTGGAGCGGTCTGGGGTGGATGGATCCGACCGACCGGGGCTCATGGGAGTATCCGATCGAGCTCGGCGTCGCCGCCTGCAAGATGGGCTTCGACGAGATCCAGTTCGACTACGTCCGCTTCCCGTCCGACGGCGACATCGCAACCGCGGTCTACGACCACCCCGAGGCGCTGGACGCTGAGGGACGGGTGGCCACGATCGGCGAGTTCCTCTCGACAGCGCGAGAGCGGATCAACGAGGCAGGCTGTGCGGTGTCCGCAGACCTGTTCGCCATCGTGCTCTCGGTGCGAGACGACCAGGGCGTCGGTCAGAAGGTGGAGGAGCTGTCGTGGACCGTGGACGCCATCAGCCCGATGGTGTACCCGAGCCATTACGGGCCCGGATGGCTCAACTTCGAGCGGCCCAACGACCACCCCGCCGAAGTGATCGGTGAGGCGCTGGAGTCGGGAATGATCCGGATGGAGGGCGGAGCGCTGCTGCGGCCCTGGATTCAGGGATTCTCCTGGTCCGCCGCACAGGTGCGCGAAGCGATCGCCACCGCCGAGGATCTCAACATGGGCTGGCTGTTGTGGAACCAGCTCTCGTACTACGAGATGGAGTGGTTGCCGCCGGACAACAACGAGTAGCCGAGCGCGATCCCGGCCCACGCGACGGACGGGACGCCCGACGCCCGTAATGACCTGAATCGCCCGTCGGGAACGGAGACCGGAAGCCGAAGACCGGAGCCGTAGAGCGAGGAGTCGGGAGTCGGGCGACGGGTGACGGGCGACGAGGGTGCCGCACTCCTCCGCCCCCTACAGGGGAATTCGCATCCCCTCGTGGGCGGCATCTACGAACGGGAAGACCATCCGTGCGGCGGCGCGAATGGCGGTGACCTGATCGTCGGTGCGGTCGGGATCGTGACTGGTGAGGATCAGCCGGCCCACCTTGGCGGCGTGGGCGATGCGAGCCCCGCCCTCCCAATCGCTGTGCCCCCAGCCGAGACGGGGGCCGCGCCGCTCCTCTGGGGTGTACTGGCTGTCGTTGATCAGAACGTCGGCGCGATGCGCCAGCTTTACCAGCCGCTCGTCGGCCTCGGGATCGCCGTTCTCCTGGTCAGTGGCGATCACCACGGTATGGGAACCCTCCAACCGATACCCCACGACTCCACCGGGGTGGTTCAGTGAGGCATGAGTCACCTGAATCGGACCCACGTCGATGCACTCCTCCAATGGGCGGATTCGGAGGTCGGCGGCCACGTCGATCAATGCCACCGGCCACCACGGCCGGCAGATCACCGAGCACAGGGTCTCTTCGGGATCGCAACCCTCGAGGGGCGGGGCCCAGATCTCCACCCGGTTGGCCGGGTCGTAGAGGGGCGAGAACATCGGCAGCCCCTGGATGTGGTCCCAGTGGTAGTGGGAGAGGAGTATCGAGAATCGCTGCGGCGCGCTTCGGCCGGCGATGAGGTGTTGCACCTGGCGCAGACCGGTGCCGGCGTCCACGATCAGGAAGTGGCCCGGCTCGACTTCCGAATAGAAGCAGGTGGTGTTGCCGCCAAAACGTTGATACTCGGGACCGGACACCGCCATCGAGCCGCGGCATCCGGCTACCACTAGAGAGAGGCCGGTCATGGCACCGGCCCCAGGGTCGAATTCCTCATGCTCAGTCGCCTGCGTCCGGATCGCTGCGCAGACGGGAGTCGAGTTCGGACATGAGGTTGTTGTGGAACCGATTGGCCAGCTCGGCCATGATCTTGTCGCCGGCGTGGGGGTGCACCTTGATCAGTGCCCTGAGATCCCATGAGGTGATCAGCAAGCAGTGAGCGGCGCCGCCCAAGGCCACGACATCCGCGGTGCGGGGAGTGTCCTCGAGTAGCAGGGCCATCTCACCGAAGTAGTCACCTGGTCCGAAGTCGGCCAGGACCACTCCGCCCTTGCGCGCCTGGGCCGAGCCCTCCAGCAGCACATAGAACGCCCGACCGCCTTCGGACCCCTCCTCGATGATCTTCTCGCCAGCGGCAAACGATCGCTCACGCGCCGTATCCACCACGCTGGCGATCTCGCGATCGGAGAAGTCTGCGAACAGCGCGCTGCGCTTCAGGGCTGCGGCCGTGTCCATCGGTTCACACCACCTTTTCGGGTCGTTACACGATATCGGAACCGGCGGCCCACGGCGCCGCACCCGCCGCCCGGGTCACCCTCGGTTCCCCGTGGCCTTTGTGTTGACCAGCGGGGAGAGGGTACCCAGGGATACCGCCACGACCACCGCCTGATCGCCTTTCTCCAACCGGAAACCGGAGTCGGGGTTGGCAAACGTGCGATCCCCTCGCACCACCGCCAGAAGTGTGGCGCGGTGCTCGCGGCGCAGCCGGGCCGACAACTCGTCGACGCCCAGGCCCACATAGTCGTCCGGGAGGACCACCCCATAGAGCTCCGATCCCTCCCCGCCCGAGACGATGTCGGTCACCAACCCTCCCAGCCCCGGGTACATGGCGGTTCGGGCCAGCAGGTGGGAAGCAAGACGGGAGGTGACCAGGATCTCATCCACCGTGGTCCGGGAGAAGTGTTCGACATGCTTGGGGTTGTTGACCTCGACGACCGTGCGAACCGAGGGAGCCATGCTCTCTATGGCCAGCACGATGAGCAGGGACCGCATGTCGGCGGCGTCGCTCGGGTCGGTGGGACACACGATGGCAGCGGAAGCGTGCATGACCCCGGCCCGGGTCAGGTCATCGACGGAGGTGGGGTCACCGCGGACGAAATACACCGAGTCGCCAGCCGGGTTCTTGTCGACCTCGTGGATGAGGGCGATCTTCACCTTGTAGTCGTCGGTGCGCAGTTCCTCCACCAGGTCGCGGGCGGTGGCGTTCCACCCGCAGATCAGGATGTGGTCCTCGTAACCGGATGCTCCCATTCCCTGTCCCTCCTTGACCAGAAAGTCGATCACGAACCCGACGATGGCACCGGTCACCGCTGCCAGAATGGCCACACCGAAAAGCGCCAGGATCCAGTGGAGCACCCAGCCCGTCGGGGTGCTCACGTAGGAGATATCCCCGGCGTCGAGGATGGTCATCACCGCCCAGTAGAGCGAACTGGGGAACTCGGACCACTCCACCTCGTCTTCGACCAGGGTCACGCCGACCGCACAGAAAACGGTGACAGTCGCCGAAGTGATCACGAGGGGGCGGAGCACCTTCCCCCCGAATTGCTTCTTGATGCGCCGGTAGTGCCAGCGAAGCCTCTTGAACACCTACCGCGCCTCTCAGGTCCGGAGGGCGGGGATTGTAAGGAGCGCCGGGCCCACCCGCCGAGCATGGGCCTTTAGACCCTGGCCGGGAGCGGCTCCCGTGACGAATGTGACCGGTGAGAGGCAGGTCGGCGGGGGCGCTTTTCCCGGCCCGCACAGCGCCCCCTCCTGTGAGTGGTGGGTGACGCTCCCGCCGACCCCTCGTTTTCTGGAGTCGCCAGTCACCAGTCTCCAGTCGCCAGCCTGGTCCCCAGTCCCCAGTCGCCAGTCCCCCGTTGCGACCGCGGCCAGCTCCGCGACGGGTGACGGGCGACGGGCGACGGGCGACGGAGATAGCGTTTGCCGATGGCCCGTGCCCTCGTCACCCTCGCCGTGCTTGCCGGGGGCGCCTCCCATCGCATGGGCCGGGACAAGCCGGGCATCGTGGTGGCGGGACGCACCATGCTCGACCACGTGCTGGCGGCGGCGGGCGCACTCCCCACCCTGGTGGTGGGGCGCTCCCATCCGACCTCGGCGTGGGTGATGGATCCCGAGCCGCGCGGTGGGCCGCTCGCAGGCCTCGTGGCGGCACTCGAAACGGCACCTGGCCCGGTCGTGCTGGTCGGTGCCGACCAGCCCTGGCTGCGTTCCGACACCGTGCACCGGCTCTCGGTCACCCCCGGCAGCCTTCCGGCGGTACCGGAGCACTCCGGGCACCGCCAGGTGCTCTGCGGCCGGTATCCACAGGAAGTCCTGGAGGCAGCGCGCACGGTGGTGTCCCGCGGTGGTGGTCTCCAGGCCCTGCTCGACCTCGGCTGCGACCTGATCGGACCGGTTCGGTGGCGCCGGTGGGAAGAGGACGGACGGTCGTGGTTCTCGGTGAACACCCCAGGGGACCTCGACACCGGACTGAGCCGCTACGGTCCGACGCCATGAGGGATGCCGGCCACTACCGGGATCTGGTCGATGCGGCGATGCGCCCCTATCGCTGGATTGTGTGCGCCGATGCCGCCGCGGCCTTCACCACCGCGCTGCGCCGCTGGCGTGAGATCGGATACCCCCGGCCGTTGCTGCTGGCGGGGACTCCAGGCACCGGCGAACTCCCCACCGCAGAGGATTGCGAGTTGGTGGTGCTCGGCACACGGGCACCGACGATGATGTTGGGAATTCGCGCCTTCCACGAGGCACTGCGCGACCTCCCCTCCTCCGCCCTCGATGCGATCGAGCGCTGGGATCCGGATCGATCGGCCCGGGTGCTCGGGTCGTTCCTCGACACCGAACTCTCGATTGCGGGGCGTCGGACTTGGGCGGCCCGTCCTGAAGGGTGGCTCGCCCTCGAGGACAAGACCGCGGTCGATGAGATCTGGGAGGCGGCGGGAGTCGATCACGCCCCCTCCGTCGTGGTGGCCGCCCGCGGCGACGAACTGGTTGCCGCGGCGCGGCGGCTCGGAGGTGGAGCCACCGTCTGGGCGGGTGACAACCGCGAGGGATGGCACGGCGGAGCCGAGTACACCCGATTCGTCGCCGACGCCGGCGACGCCACCTCCTCGATCGAGTTCATGGCGACGCATTGCGATCGGGTTCGGGTGATGCCCTACCTCGACGGTGTGCCGTGCAGCATCCACGGGATGGTCTTCCCCGACGCGGTGGCCGCCTTCCGTCCGATCGAGATGGTGGTATTCCGCACCCCCGGCTCCGACCGGTTCCGCTATGGGTCGGTGTCCACCTCGTGGGATCCACCGGACGACGTGCGGGAGGAGATGCGGGCGGCGGCCCGCCGCGTCGGAACGCTGCTGCGGGAGCGCGTGGGGTTTCGTGGGGTGTTCACCATGGACGGGGTGGCCGCGGCCGATGGTTGGCTCCCCACCGAACTGAACCCGAGATTCGGGGCCGGACTGGGACCGGTGGCTCGCGCCGCAGATCTACCGATTCTGGGGATCAGCCGCCTCCTCATCGCCGGAGAAACCAACGGCCTCGACGCCGCCGAGATCGAGGCGATCGCGGTCGAGGCGGCAGACCGAGTCCGCCACCTCGGCGGGATGATGGTGGTTGATCGGATGGTGGACGTCACCGAGTCACAACGGGTCGACTGGGACGGCAGCAACGTCGCCCCCGCCGGCGACGGTCCGGGCCATGGCACCCTGGAACGGGGACCTGCGGCGTCGGGGGGACTGGTGCGGTTCACCCTCGACCCGGAGCGAGTGACACCGGGGACCCAGGCCGCCCCGGTGGTGGCGGCCGCCCTGGCGGCGGCTGATCGGATCTGGAACACCGGGATCGGACCGCTGATCCCGGCGACACCGACCGAGGGGGTGAGCGAATAGGTCGCTCACCCCCTGATCCTCAGACCGGTTCGAAACGCGCCGTGAAGTGCCGCAGCCATGGGGCGCCGCGGGTGATCCGGTAGCCCCGCAGCGACGACGCCTTCTGCGCCACCGCCACCACCACCTCCCCCACGTAGTCGATGTGGCTCTGGGTGTAGGTGCGGCGCGGTACCGCGAGGCGGACCAGCTCCATCTGCGCCGGGGTCTCGGTGCCGTCGTCGTGCGGCTTGCCGAACATGACGGAACCGATCTCCACCCCGCGCACCCCGCCCTCGCGATACAGCTCCACCGCCAGCGCCTGGGCCGGGTACTGCGACGCCGGTATGTGGGGCAGCAGCGCCTTGGCGTCGAGGTACACCGCGTGCCCTCCCGGAGGCCACACGATCGGGACCCCGGCATCGCGGCACTTCTCCCCCAGGTACTCGGTGCTCCGAATCCGATAGCGCAAATAGCCCTCGTCGAGCACCTCATCGAGTCCGGTGGCGATCGCCTCCAGGTCGCGGCCGGCGAGGCCCCCGTAGGTGGGGAATCCCTCGGTGAGGATCAGCAGATTGCGGCACTGGGCCGCCAGTTCGGGATCCTTCATCGCCAGGAACCCCCCGATGTTGGCAATGGCGTCCTTCTTGGCCGAGAAGGTGACCCCATCCACCAGAGAGAACATCTCCTGGGCGATCTCCCGCGGGGTGCGGTCTGCCTGGCCCGGCTCACGCAGCTTGATGAACCAGGAGTTCTCGGCGAACCGGGCGGCATCCATGAAGAACGGAAGGCCGTGCTCGTCGCAGATCGCTCTGATCCCGCGCAGGTTCTCCAGGGATACCGGTTGACCGCCCCCGGAGTTGTTGGTGACTGTGACCATCACCAGCGGGATCCGATCGGAGCCCACTTCGGCGATCGTTGCCCGCAGGGCGTCGAGATCCATGTTCCCCTTGAAGGGATGATCCGCAGACGGGTCGCGCCCCTCTGCGATCACCATGTCACGCGCCTCGGCGCCCTGATACTCCACGTTGGCCCGGGTGGTGTCGAAGTGGGTGTTGTTGGGGATCACCTTTCCCGGCCCGGCCACCGAGGAGAACAGGATCCACTCCGCCGCCCGGCCCTGATGCACCGGGATCACCTCGGGCAGCCCGGTGAGCCGGGTGACGGTGTCGGCGAAGCGGTAGAACGACCGGCTTCCGGCGTACGACTCGTCGCCCACCATCATCGCCGCCCATTGCTCGGCAGACATCGAGCCGGTGCCGGAGTCGGTGAGCAGGTCGATGATCACCTCGTCGGCGTGCAGGCCGAACAAGTTGTACCCCGCCCGCAGCAGGGCGGCCTCACGCTGCGCCTCCGTGGGAAAGGCGATCCCCTGCACCGAGTGGATCCGGAATGGCTCGATGATGGTGCGGTAGGGCATGGGGCAAAGGCTACCCGTCGCCCGGAGTCCGACACCCGACGCCCGACGCCCGACGCCCGACGCCCGACGCCCGACGCCCGACGCCCGACGCCCGACGAAGAGGCTGTCAGCTGTGAGCTGTGAGCTTGGAGCTGTGGCGATGAGCCATGAGCGACGTCGGCTTCGATACCCTGCGTCGTATGACCTCCGGGAGTTCGCAGCCGCGCATCGTTGCCGTGTTCGGGTCGGCTCGGGCGCTGGCAGGTGACGGTGACTACGAGGAGGGAGTGCGCTGCGGCGAGCTGCTGGCCGCAGCGGGATTCACCGTCACCACCGGGGGCTACGCCGGACTGATGGAGGCGGTGTCCCGCGGGGCCCGCTCCCGCGGCGGCACCGTCATCGGGGTCACCGCACCGTCGGTCTTCCCCGACCGGCCGGGCGCCAACGAGTACGTCGACGACGAGCACCCTGCCCCGCATCTCCTCGACCGCATCCACACCCTCACCAGCCAGAGCGACGCCGCCATCGCCCTGCCGGGCAGCCTGGGAACGCTCACCGAGCTGGTCGCCGCATGGAACCTCGCCTTCGTCGCCAGATTCAGTGCCACAACACCAAAGCCAGTGGTGGTGGTCGGGGCGCGATGGCAACAGATCGTCAACGACCTATCCGTGCTGCTCGCCGCCGACCGCAACCTGGTGACGACCGTAGGTACGGTCGAAGACGCAGTCGAAGCGGTGAAGGAGCGGCTGGACGGATAGCGGTCAACTGCCGCCGACGGACGACGGGGGCGTCGGGCGACGGGCGACGGGCGTCGGGCCTCTCGTACACTTCCTCTCCCATGGCCGAAACCACCTTCTTCCTCGGCGAGACCATCGACCCCAAGACCGGCAAGCGCAGCGGGGAGCGGGTCGAGTACCCATCGGATCACCTGGTCACCCACGGGGTGATCGTGGGCATGACCG
>CAYTTU010000109.1:0-14190 GCA_964440905.1 uncultured Acidimicrobiia bacterium
AGTTCCCGCCGCACCTCGGAAGCGTGCCGGGCGCTGTCCGTCGCCTCGGCGCGTGCTTCTGAAATGGCGGACTCGGCCTCGATCCGGGTCCGTTCGGCGTCGGCCAGCGATCGAGCCAGTTCGGCCTCCAGCACGACGATGCGGGCGGAGGCGGCCTCGGAGGCCCGGCTGGCGTGATCGAGGGCGGCGGCCAGTTCCCGGATGTGGGCAGCGACCTCCTCCTCCCGGGTGGCCGCTTCCGCCTCCCGGCGGCTTCGTGCAGCGGACTGCTCGGCGAGGGCGTCCCTACGCCGTGCCGCGTCGCGGACGAGCATGCGCGCCGTCCAGGCGGCTTCGGCTGCCTCGGGCAGCAACGCCTGCACCCGCCGCCGCTCCGCGGTCGC
This sequence comes from uncultured Acidimicrobiia bacterium, assembly GCA_964440905.1. GTDB lineage: Bacteria > Actinomycetota > Acidimicrobiia > Spongiisociales > UBA11373 > UBA11373. The sequence goes on from CAYTTU010000109.1 coordinate 384, forward strand.
CGCGGTGCGTGCCACCTCGAGGTCGGAGCGCATCGCAGCGAGACTGGCCACGGACCGGCGGGTGGCGCGCCTGTGGACGATGACCGCAATTGCGGCTCCCACGGCGGCGATGGCCGCGATGGCAGGGGCGATCAGATCCACCGGGCGAGTCTACGGGTGTGTGACGGTCCGAGGGGCTGGGCCGTAAAACGGGCGGCTAGCCTCGAAGAAATGAATTCGGGGGATCTCACCCGCCTGCCCAAGGTGGTCTTGCACGATCATCTCGATGGCGGGCTGCGCCCAGCAACGGTGCTCGAACTCGCCACCGAGGCGGGTCACCAACACCTCCCCGCAGACTCCCCGGAGGAGCTGGGCAGGTGGTTCCATCAGGCAGGGGCGTCGTCGCTGGAGCACTACCTCGAGGCCTTCGCCCACACCTACGGGGTGATGCAGACTCCGGGGGCGATGCACCGCGTCGCCTACGAGGCCTTGGGGGATATGGCCGCTTCAGGCGTCGTCTACGCCGAGATCCGCTTCGCCCCCTCACTGCACATCGCCGGGGCGATGGATCGGTCCGAGGCCATTGCCGGGGTCCTGTCCGGTCTCGGCGCTGCCGAGCGAGACTTCGGAGTCACCGGGCGGGTGATCGTCGACGCCCTCCGCCAGATGTCCGACTCCGTGGAGGTGGCCCGGGCTGCGCTGGAGTTTGCCGGCGCCGGCGTCGTGGGGTTCGATCTCGCCGGACCTGAGAAGGGACACCCGGCCCAAGACCATCGGCGTGCCCTGGATCTCGCCGCCGACGGCGGGCTGCACCTCACTATCCACGCCGGTGAGGGCGACGGGGTGGACAGCATTGCCGATGCACTGGCGTGCGGCGCCGAGCGCCTTGGGCACGGGGTGCGCATCATCGAGGACACCGAGGTCGTCGGCGGACGGGTGGTGGCGATGGGTCCGGTAGCCACCGCGGTGCACGATCGACGGATTCCGCTCGAGGTGGCCCCGATCTCCAACCTGGACACAGCGATGTACCCCACCCCGGCCGATCATCCGGTCGGCGTGCTGCACCGCGCCGGATTCGTGGTCACCCTGAACACCGACAACAGGCTGATGAGTGCCACCTCGATGCTGCGGGAGTACCGCCTCGTATCCGACCACTGCGGATTCGGGATCGATGACCTCCGCACCGTGGCCGAGAACGCCGCCCGCGCTGCCTTCTGCGATTCGGCCACCCGGGAGCGAATTGCCGCCCGAATCGTTGCCGACGCCTAGAGCCGCTCCTCCAACCAGTCCACCACCAGTCGGGTCGCGGCTACTCCCCCGCCCTCGTTGAACACCTCATGGCGCAGGCCGGGCAGCACCACCCGCTCGACTCCGGCTACCGCGGACAAGGGCTCCGAAGCCCGCAGCGGGATGATCGAGTCGTCGCCGCCGTGAAGCACCAGGGTGGGAACAGTGAGCTCGAAGAGCCGATCCCGGCAATCGTCGGCCGCCGCCAGCGCATGGCGACCCAGTCCGAGCGTGGTGCTTTGCAGCACCAGGGGATCGGAGAAGTACCGCTCCCCCACCGCGGGATCGGTCGACAGTTGCTCGCCCCGTAGTCCGTTGCGAACCGCCACTCGCGGCAGCAGGGTTCCCAGGACCCGGGCAGCGATCTGTTTGGAACGGGGCAGATTGTTGGCCAGGGCCGGTGCGCTGAGCACGAGGAAGTCGGGTGGGGGGCGATGCAGCACGTACGACAGGGCCACCAGACCTCCCATCGAGTGACCCAGGAGCACCAGCGGGTGTCCCCGGCGGGCGGAGTCGTGCTCGACGGCGAGGTCATCGAGGTAGTCATGCCATCCGGCGAGGTGCGCTCGCTTGCCTCCGGAACGGCCGAAGCCGCGCAGATCGGGGGCGATAACGGCATGTCCCCGCGCGGTGAGCATGCCGGCGACGTGCTCGTATCTTCCGCTGTGCTCCCCGAGTCCGTGGATCAGAAGAATGGTGCTTCGAGGAGTCCCGGCAGGCTCCCACTCCCGACGAAACAGCGCGGTGCCGTCTGGTGCGTGGCGAGTGGTCACGGCGCCTCGTCGTTCCAGGTGAGCACCGGGTGGCGGGCCGCCAGGGCGTCGTCGGGACGGCTCACCGGGGTGTGGTGCGGAGAGTGCTGCACGCGGCCGGGGTCGGTGGCGGCGCTGCGGGCGATCTCGTTGAGCGCCTCAGCGAGAGCCTCGACCGTCTCGGGCGACTCGGTCTCGGTGGGCTCCACCATCAATGCCTCCTCCACGATCAGGGGAAAGTACACCGTGGGGGCGTGGAAGCCGCGGTCGAGCAGTGCCTTGGCGACGTCCATCGCCCTCACCCCGGTGGCGCGCTTCAGGTCGGCCACCGAGGCGACGAACTCGTGCATGCACGGCGCCGGATAAGGGAAGGTGTAGTCGCCCGACAGCAGCGAGGCGAGGTATCGGGCATTGAGCACGGAGCGCTCTGCCACCCGTCTCATCCCGTCGCCGCCCAGGGCCAGCATGTAGGTGAGTGCCCGCAGGACCACCAGGAAGTTTCCGTGGTGGCCGTGCACCCGGCCGATGCTGTGTTCGGGCATCACCCAGCGCGGCCCCTGCGGGGTGCGGCGCGGCACCGGGCCGGGAAGGTACTGCGCCAGGCCCTCGGTCACCGCCACCGGTCCCGCCCCCGGGCCGCCTCCCCCGTGCGGAGTGGCAAAGGTCTTGTGGAGGTTGGAATGGACGATGTCGAACCCCATGTCCCCGGGCCGGACCACACCGAGGATGGCGTTGAGGTTCGCCCCGTCGTAGTAGACCAGGCCGCCGGCATCGTGGACCACCGCGGCGATGTCGGCGACGTGCTCCTCGAACAACCCCAGCGTGTTGGGGTTGGTGAGCATGAGTCCGGCAGTGTCCTCGTCGGCGGCGGCGCGCACCGCATCGACGTCCACCATGCCCCGGGCATCGCTGGGAACGTGGCGCGCCCGGAACCCGGCGAGGGTCACAGACGCCGGATTGGTGCCGTGTGCCGAGTCGGGGATGAGGATGGTGCTCGGGTTGCGACCGGTGCGGCGGTGGTGGGCCTGCATGATCAGCAGCCCGGTCAACTCCCCTGCCGCCCCCGCCGGCGGCTGGAATGTGGCCGCCGCCATGCCGGTCAGGCGGCACAGCACCTCTTCGGCCTGGAGCAGGACCTCGAGCGCCCCGGAAGCGAGACGGTCAGGAGTGGCGGGATGGAGGTCCCGGAATCCGCCGTGCTCCGCCGCCCAGTCGCACACCTTCGGGTTGTACTTCATGGTGCAGGAGCCGAGCGGATACGAGCCGAGGTCGACGGCAAAGTTGCGGTGCGCGAGCCGGGTGAAGTGGGCGACCAGATCTCGCTCCGAGATTTCGGGAAGCGGCACCGCGGCCTGTGCCGCCTCGGGAAGATCGTCGATCGGCGGCACGTCCAGGGCGGGGAGTGACCAGGCGCGACGACCCGGCGCCGACAGGGCGTCGAGCGACGGCTCGGGGGCGCCGCCCATCAGCGGGATCGACGCGGCGCGTCCCGCGGCCTCAGACACCGGACATCACCTCCCTCAGGGCAGTTGCATAACCCTCGAGTTCGGCGCGGGACCGGCGCTCGGTGACGGCAACCAGCAGACCGCCGGGAAACTCGGGGTAGTCGGTGGCGAGTGGAATGCCGGCGAGGTAGCCGCGGTCGGCCATCCCGTCGATCACAGCCTCGGCGGGAGCCTCGAGCAGGATGGGGAACTCGCGACCGAAGCGAGCGCCTATTGCTAACCGCACCCCGGGGATGGCGGAGAGCATGGCGGCAAGGTGATGTGCCTTCGCCACCGAGTGCCGGCCGACCTCGGCAAGCCCGCGCGGGCCGAGCCAGGCGAGGTGGATGGCGGCGGCCACGGCATTGAGGGTCTGGTTGGTGCAGATGTTGGACGAGGCCTTCTCCCGGCGGATGTCCTGCTCCCGGGTGCGCAGGGTCAGCGTGTAGGCGACCTTTCCGGATACATCGACCGTGCGGCCGACGAGACGGCCCGGGATGCGGCGCAACAGCTTGCGGGTGGTGGCGAACACCCCGAGGACCGGCCCGCCGAACGACATCGGGCTCCCCAGCGGTTGGCCCTCGGCGAATGCGATGTCGCATCCGGCGTCTCCCGGCGAGCGCAACACCCCCAGCAGCATCGGATCGAACGACGCCACGGCCAGGGCACCGGTGCGCCGTGCTACCCCGACCGCGGCGTCATAGTCCTCGATCACGCCGAGATAGTTGGGCTGGGAGAACATGATCGCCGCCGGCGGCGGGGAGGCGTCCTCCGCCCAGACAGTGCGTCCGTCGAACAGCGGATGCTCCACGATGGTGATGTCCCGGGCCCGTCCGAAGGTGGCGAGCACTTCCCTGGTGCGGGGATCGACTCCGCGGGACACCCAGACGGTACTGCGCCCGGTTTCGGCAACGGCCAGATTCACCGCCTCGATGCCCGCGGAAGCGCCGTCGTACAGCGAGGCATTGGCCACCGGCAGCGCGGTGATGGCCGACACCATCGACTGGTATTCCCACAGTGCCTGCAGCACCCCCTGGGCGACCTCGCTCTGATACGGGGTGTACGAGGTGACGAACTCGGGCCGCATTGTGAGCGACCGAACCACCGCGGGCAGAAAGTGGTCGTAGATCCCGCCCCCGGCAAAGCACACCAGATCGGACGCCACCTCACTCCCCAGCCGGGAGATGTGCGTCATCACCTCGGGCTCGGACAAGCCCGGGGCCAGGCCGGGATCGGGATCGTGGCGCAGTGCTGCAGGGATGTGGGCGAATAGGTCGGCGGGCTCGCGCAGCCCGAGGGCTGCCAGTAGTCGGGCGACGTCGGAATCGGTGTGTGGTGTGAAGTCCATCAGCGCTCCAGAAACGGCGGGTCGACTCGGCTCCCCGGATACCACTCTCCCCGAATCTCGACCTCGGTGGCGGTCGCTTCATCGGGGGGAGGCGGGGCTAGATACCCCAGGCCGATGCCCACGCCCAGCGATGGGCTGAAGTTGCCCGAGGTGACCACGCCGGTTGACCCCGCACAGCGCAGCGGGTAGCCGTGGCGGGGAACCCGCCGGTCGGGCAGGACGAAGCCGATCAGGGTCCGCTCCACCCCGCGCTCCTGCTGCTCGGCCAGGGCCGACCTGCCGACGAACTCGTGGTCCCATCCGATCACCCAGCCGAGCCCGGCCTCGAGCGGCGTGGTGCCGGTATCGATGTCCTGTCCCCACAGCGGGAATCCCATCTCGAGGCGGAGCACGTCGCGCGCTCCCAGGCCGCAGGGGGCGGCTCCGGCCTCGAGCAAGGCTTCGAACAGGTCGGCGGCATGCTTGGCGTCGACCACCACTTCGGCCCCGGGCTCCCCGGTGTATCCGGTTCCGGCGGCGATGTGCGGGGGGCGCTCCACCACCCGAAAGCGCTTTGGGGCGAAGCCGAGGACTCTTTCGAGCAGGGCGGGAGCCGCCGGCCCCTGCACCGCAAACAGGGCGGTTCCGAGGCGCAGGTCGGTGATGGAGACCCCAACGGGAGCGGCGCCGGCAAAGGCGTCACGCACCGAGTCGTGATTGACCCCATTGGGGAGGACGAGCAGCCGCTCCTCTCCCAGCCACCAGACGATGATGTCGTCGCAGATCCCGCCGGTGGCATCGAGCATCAGGGTGTACTGCGCCCGGCCCGGGGCGATCCGCTCCAGATCGTTGCACAGCAGTCGCCCCACCAGCTCTGTCGCCCCCGGTCCGGCGACCAGAAAGCGGCCGAGGTGGGACACGTCGAACACTCCGACAGATGACCGAACGGCGCGATGCTCGTCGAGCGTCCCGGCGTACTGCAGCGGCATCTCCCAGCCGCCGAAGTCGGTGAAGCGGGCTCCCCGCGAGACGTGGCTGGCGTGGATCGGGGAGCGCTGCGGATGCGGGCCGGTCACGGCCAGGACTCTAGACCCGGGTGCTGCTGCCGCCGACGGTCAGCCGGCTTGGCTCTCCCCCAGATCGACCACCTGCACCGGTCCCGGGATGCGGGTCGGCGCCGAAGCCGGCTCGAGGTCGCCGGGCGCTTCGAGCCCGTACTTGATGAGCAGGTGGAGGAAGTCCCGCTGATAGAAGATCTTGCAGCGGATATCGGGATGGAGCTCCCCGAGCAGCCGTACCTTGCGGTTCTTCTTCGTCACCAGCTTCTGGTTCATCGTGGTTATCTCGATGAACAGGTCCTCTTCGGGAAGGTAGAAGTCGGGGGTGAAGAACCCGACGGCGGTTCCGGCGGTGTCGAATTCGACCGGGAAGGACTTGGGCTCGTAGTCCCAGGCGATGCCGTAGAAGTCGAGCAACCGGGCGAACTGCCGCTCGCTCTCGTGGGCAAACTCGACCGCCTCGGCCTGGTCGTGGAAGTCGACGGTCAGGTCATGCCTCCCTGGAGGCGGCTGCGATCGCGGAGGCGGCGGACTCCTCGGGGAAGAGGTTGTGGATGGCGCCCTCCATCTCGGCCTGGACCGGGCCGACGGCGATCCCGAACACGCCCTGGCCGCGGCGGAACACGTCGACCACCTCGTCGGCGCTGTGGGCGGCGTAGATCGTGCTGCCGTCGGAGAGCAGGGTCACGTCGGCCAGCGGGGTCTCGCTGTTGAGCTGCTCGCGGAGCAGTCCCATCGCCTGGCGGATCTTCTTGAGACTCATCCCGGCGTCGAGCAGGCGCTTGACCACGCGTAGCTGAACGATGTCGCCAAACGAGTACAGCCGCTGTGAGCCCGAGCCCTGGGCGCGGGCCAGGGAGGGCCTGAGCAGGTCGGTGCGCGCCCAGTAGTCCAGCTGCCGATAGGTGATGCCCACGATTTTGCAGACCTGGGGGGCGCGGAAGCCGTTGTCGGTGGTCAAAAATCCTCCTCGAACCCGCCGAGCTTACACGAAGGTAAGTCCGGTCCCTGGAACTACGGTTGTGAAGTTAGGGATGGGGTCGGGGCGTTGTCAACAACCCCTGTGGAAAAGGGGCCAGGGCGTGGGCGAATCGGTCTCTGGCTTCATCAGGATTCGGCTTGCCACCAGCCGAAACCTGATCCCGAGGCGAGCCCATTCGATCAGCCCCTCAGCCGGGAGGAGCGAAGTCCTCAGGGTCGACCTCCTCGAGGAAGGACCGAAACCTGGCCACCTCGGACTCTTCGTCCTCGTCCTGGAGTTCGACTCCAGCCTCGTCGAGCACCGCGGGGGCGACGAACAAGGGTGAACCGGTGCGCGCTGCCAGGGCGATGGCATCGCTGGGTCGCGCCGACACCCGCACCTCCACCCCGTCGCGGTCCATGACCAGGTCGGCGTAGTAGATGCCGTCGCGCAGCGCGGTGATGAGCACATGGCTGACGACGGTGCCGAGGCCCTCGATCACGGACTTGAGCAGGTCGTGCGTCATCGGCCGCTGCGGCTCGACCCCCTCAAGGGCGAATGCGATGGCGGTGGCCTCGCCCGCCCCGATGAAGATCGGCAGGTGTCTGCTACCCCCCACCTCGCGCAGCAGCACGATGGGCGTATTGGTGGGCAGCTCCACACGGACGCCGACGAGTTCGACTGGAATGCTCTCCGGTGTCACGCGATCCAGCCTACCGGGGACCGGCGAACACCTGTCGGGAGAACGAACCGGGGTCGTCCTGGAAGGCAGCCAGGTCGAATACCGCCCATAGTGACGGCAGATTGCGGTACCGGCCGTTCCAGTCGAGTCCGTAGCCGAGGAGGAACTCGTCGCCGACCTCGAAGCCGCGATAGCGGAGATCCACGTCGACGATGCGCCGCGTCACCTTGTCGATCAGCGTGGCCGTTGCCAGTGAAGCCGGTCGACGGGTGGCGAGCAGGCCGTGCAGGTACGAGAGGGTCAGACCGGTGTCGACGATGTCCTCCACCACTATCACGTCGCGGCCAGTGATCGACGTCGCCGAGTCCACCGAGATCGAGACCCTGCCCTCGTCCCCGAATCGCGTCAGGCTGAGAAAGTCGATCTCGACGTCGGTCGGCACGTGCCGGCTCAGGTCGGCGAGAAACGGCACTGCCCCATTCAGGATGCCGAGCAGCACCGGCTCCCGTCCGGCGTAGTCGGCGGTGATGGCAGCCCCCAGCTCGGCGACGCGTCGGGCGATCGTGGCGGCGTCGACCACTTCGGCGATTTGTCTCACGGATCTCCACCCAGCAACTGGGGCAGAAGTTCCCGAAAGCGCCTCTCGAGATCGTCACTCAGCGGGGTGCGCTCGGGAGCCAGCGGAGTCCCGGGGGCGGGGCCTCCGGCGGCGGCGGCGATGCGGGTTTGATACCAGTCGGGGAACCCGAGTGCGAGGTCGCTGCCCGCGGCCATGCCGAAGAACTGGTCGCGCACCCCCAGCGTCGTCATCGCCCAGGCCAGGAGGGTGCGGGTGGTGGCCCGTCGATTCGGGGTGCCGAGCACCACCGCGACGATGCGATCGTGCTGGGTGACCGTGTACGACAACAGCACCTGGCCGGCGTTGGCGGTGTCGCCGGTCTTCAGCCCCAGCAGTCCGGGGAACACCCCCAAGTCGCGGTCGGTGGAGTCGACCACGATCACCCGGTCCCCGACCTCGAAGATCACCCGCTTGGTCCGAGCCAGTTGCAGCGTCAATGGGAACTCAAGGGCGTGACGGCCCATCGTGATCAGATCCCGCGCCGTGCTCACGTGCTCGCCGGAATCCAGGCCGTGGGGATTCTGAAAGGTGGTGCCGGTCATCCCGAGTTCGGCGGCGCGGGCGTTCATCAGGATGACGAAGTCTTCGACGGTTCCCGAGACCGCCTCGGCGATGGCGGTAGAGGCATCGTTGCCCGATTGCACCATGACGTTGGCGAGCAGGTCCCAGGTGGGCCACACCTCTCCCTGGCGGACATCGGGCTGGCCGGTGAATCCGATCGGCGTGGCATCGGCGTTCGCAGAGATGGTGACGGTCCCTGCCATGTCGAGCGCCTCCTCGGCGAGCATCGACGTCATGAGCTTGGTGATCGAGGCCAGGGGCATCGCCAGGTCGGGCTCCTTCGACCCCACCTCGGCCTCGTGATTCACGGAGTAGACCATCCACGAGCGCGCCGCGATGGCCGGAGGTTCGGGGGCGGGAAACGCCGCGATCGGCGGCGGGGGAAGTGGCACCGGCCGCAACCCCAGCATGACTGTCAGCAACAACGAGGAGAGCACCGCGTCAGTGCTCCAGAACCCGTCGCAGGTCGGCGCGCACCATGGCCTCCTGCATTTCGCGGGCGGCCTGAGCGACGTCGGCAAGCACGTCGGCGGCCTGGCGGCGGCCCGTTGGCGTGGCGTGACGGAGGATGGGGGCGGTGAGCTGGCGGAAGAGGTCGACCTCGCGGTTGGCACCGAGGCGGATGGTGCGCAGATGGCGGGCCTCCAGCCCGTGGCCGATCATCCGATAGGCCGCCCGGATCACGGCGACATCTTCGTCGCCGAAGGCCGGTTCGCCCCGCCCGGCACCCGGGTCGATCACGCCGTGTTGCACCAACTCCGCCACGAGGGCGACGGGCGCTCCGGCGGCCGAGGCGGCCTCGGCCGTGTTGAGGCGCCGCCCGCCGTCGGCGAAGTAGGTCCCTCCGGGTGGACCCGGCGCCGGAGCCGGGATCGGCTCCTGGCCGCGCTCCCAGGCGCTGAGTCGTCCCTTGATCACCCGCAGCGGCAGGAAGTGGTCGCGCTGCTGGCGCAGGATGTAGCGGATCCGCTCCAGGTCCGCCGGTCCGAACTCGCGGTACCCCGACTTGGTGCGGGGTGGGTGGATCAGCCCCTCGTTCTCCAGAAAGCGGATCTTGGAGATGGTGGCATCGGGGAACTCGCCCTGGAGGAGGGAAACGGCATCACCGATCGACATCCGGGTGGGAGCGTTCATTGGTCTGCGGCGACAACGAGGTGGAACCGTCCAATGAACACTTGATCCCCCACGGTGAGCACCGCCTCGTCGCAGCGTTCCCCGTTGACGTAGGTGCCATTGGTGGATCCGAGGTCACGGACCACGAGTCGCTCGCCCTCCATCGTGAACACGGCATGGTGCCGGGAGACGCTGATGTCGTCGAGGAATATCGCCGCGGCGGGGTCGCGTCCTGCTTCGACGCCCTCCCCCACCGGCCAGTGCTGGCCGCGTCGCGGGCCCGAGGCCACCATCATCGTGTAGCCGGTTCCCGACCCGGTTTCCCGGTCCCGGGGAATGCCGGGCAACTCGATCGTTTCGGTGGGATCGGCGTCGTCGGCCGCTGCAGAGGGGTCAGGATCCACGAGGGCATGGTACCGGCGGTGGAGGCCAAAACCCCATCACCTTCGACCCGAGGTCGAGGGTCAGCCGATCAGGGCGCGATAGGCGGCGGCGTCGAGCAAAGCGTCGAGCGAAGCGGGGTCGTCGGGGGTGACATCGACGAACCAGCCCTCACCGTAGGGGTCGGAGTTGATGAGTTCCGGCCGGGCGGCGAGGTCGGGATTCACCGCCGCCACCACTCCGGCGCACGGGGCGTACACCTCGGCGACCGACTTGGTGCTCTCCACTTCGGCCAGGGTCTCTCCCCCGGCGACGCGGCGCCCCACTTCGGGCAGGTCGACGAACACGACGTCGCCGAGGGCGTCCTGGGCGTAGTCGGTGATCCCGATGCGGACACTGCCGGCGACGGCGAGTGCCCACTCGTGCTGGTCGGTGTATCGCCGATCCTCGGGAACGTTCACCTTGCCTCACTCTCGGAGTGCTCGGGAGAGGATACCCCGCCGGGCGCCAGGGCCCGTTTGGCGTCGGCGGCGTACTGGAACCCGACCACCCAGTAGAGCACCAGACCGGGGATCCCGGCGGCATAGGCGAACCACTGGAAGAAGTCGTGGGCTCCGCCGGCGTGGACCAGGAATGACGGTATCGCGAAGTAGACGGCGAAGGTGGCGATCTTGCCTAGACGACGCACCGGGATCGGCGGCACCCGCCGCAGCGCCAGCCACACCGTGCCCACGACCACGACCGCCTCCCGCCCGAGGAGAGCGGCAGCGAACCATGGCGGTACGTAACCCGCGGCCCATGATCCGGCCACCGCGGCCACCACCGCCAGTCGATCGGCGACCGGATCGAGCACCTTGCCCAACGGCGACACCTGGCCGAGGCGTCGCGCCAGGTAACCATCGACCCAGTCGGTGGCTCCGATGCCGCCGATGAGCAGTCCGGCGGCGACCGGATCGTCGCGGCCCAGCAGCAGCCAGAGGAACACGGGAACCAGAGCGATGCGGACCGCGGATATCAAGTTGGGGATGGTGAGGATCATTGCGCCTGGCGCAGGCGGAACGGGATGCGCGCCAGTTCGGTGCCCTCGTGCTCGACCACGAAGACGTATCCGCCGGGCGCCGGAAACCGGACGTTGCCGAAGGCACCGACCAGCGGCACCACGGTGGCGGCCCCGGCGGGAATCGAGGCCGGCGCCCCAACCCGCAGGTTGCCCTGGGATTCCACCCCCATGTCGGCGCCGTCCTCGTCGTAGAGAGCGATGCGCAGGGATAGGTCGCGGTTGCGGTCGGAAGGCCCCACCTCGGCGACCAGCACCACCGCCAGGCTGCGGTACACCACCGGGAAGCTCCGGGCGGTGATGGTGTCGAACGCCCCGCCCAGCACGTACAACTTGCCCGCGGTCACCTGGGCGGCATCGGCGAGCATGGCGGAAGTGAGCCTCAAGCGCTCGCCTCCAGAGCAAAGGTGCGGCCGTCGGGGTCGGTGACGCGGGCCATCCGGGTCCCCCAATGTGTCGGCTCCATGGCATCGCCGGTGCCTTCGGCCGCCACCCGAAAGAACACCGTGGCTTCGGGAGCCGACACCACCTCGGCGAGCACGATCACTGCGCTCCCTGCCACCAGTCGCCCGGCTCGGTGCCCGTCGCTCCCCCACCGTTCGACCGCGGCAAACCCGCGGCGCTCCCAGAAGCCGATGGTCTCGTCCCATGAGGTCGTTTCCAGATAGAGATGGTCGAGCGCCTCGATGCTCATGGGGGACGATCGTAGTAAATGCGGCCGGGGTCTAGCCCGCCGCCGCTTCGGCTTCTGCCCAGACACTCGATGCCCGGACGTGCTCGGCGGCATAGAGGCGCAAACCAGGACCCGCGGCGGCGATCAGTTCGGCAAGGGTCACGGTGTCCCAATCGATCACCAGGGCGATTTCACGGGTCACGTCGAGCAGAGTGTCGGTCGGCGGGGTCTCCCCGTCGCCGGGGGCGTACGGCTCCTGGCACACATCGAACGACTCCAGTCCGCTCCAACGTTCGAACACCTCGGGGAGCAACGCCGCGGCGAGCAGGGTGGTCAGAGCGGCGACCTCGTCCGGTGTGTGCTCCTCGTCGGGTTCGACGTACACCGCCAAGTGGGTGCCTTGCGGCGAGTTCTCGTAGGTGCCCAGCTCCACCAGGGACGCCCGGGTCACGACGAAACCCAGCGGAGCCACCAGCGGCTCGAGCAGCGGCTGCAAATCGGTGTACAGGTGGGGTGGCAGCTCTCCCGGCGAAGGGGTGGTGGTGACGACGGCGGTGGTGCCCGTCGGCGGCGCCGTGGTTACGACGCTGGTGCCCACCTGCGTGGTGCCGACCAGGGTCGTTCCTGCTCCCCCGGAGCTGGTCGTGGGGCCGGCGTCACCGCCACAAGCTCCGACGACCAGCAATACGAGCGTAAGCCGCAGGATCCTCACCGATTGGCGCCGCGCATCGACCCGGTCACCTTGGAGAGGTCCAGTGCGTAGAGAACGCAGTACACCACCCGGTCACCCTCCTCCCAGCTCTCGGCGCTCGGGGTGAGTAGAGAGATCTCCAGGTCGGATTCGGCGTACGACATGCCCACGAACCCCTGGAACTCCGTGATGCAGCGCTCCGCCGCGGACTGGGTGGTCGCCTCGCGACCGGGGAAGGCGGCATCGGTCATGGAGAACTCGAAGTAGATCTCTCTGTCATGCGGCAGGGCACAGTCGACGATGGGGACCCCGGCCACGGCGTCACCCGCATCGGGGTCGTCGTTGAAGCAGTCGCCCACCCCGAGGTCGAAGACGGAAGTGCCGTCGTCACCGCAGGCGGCCACCGCCAGCACGAGGGATGTGATCGCCAACAGGGCACGCAGCCGCATGTTCCTCCGGGAAGGTGAGGTGTGGAGGATACCCGAGGACAGCCGGGAAGCCGACAGCCGACAGGTGCTGGGTGAGGACCCCGGCGGGTCCGGTACCATCTGCCGGCGACACGGGCTGTGGCGCAGCTTGGTTAGCGCGCTTGACTGGGGGTCAAGAGGTCGCCGGTTCAAATCCGGCCAGCCCGACTCCGCCGACCCGAAGCCGAGGGTCGGTCCCCACCGGCACCTGCTCGGTGCCGGCGGCTCCCTCCGACGGGCCTCGCTCCGTTCGGCGCGCCATGGCTGGTCGCCGGTTCAGCGTCGGGCGTCGGCAGCTCAGAGCCTCCGCACCACCCACCCCACCACTTCCACCAGCCGTACCGCCAGGTAGAGCACGGCGGCGGTCAAGAGCAGGCGGAAGCCGATCGGGGTGCGCTCGGGTGGGTCCGGGGTCACACCGGGGGGACGCCGTGGCGGCGATCCGAAAAGTGCCGGTCGCGGTTGGAGGCGTAGGCGAGCCGGGTGATCAACTCGTCACGCAGCCGCTCCGGGGACACCACCGCGTCCACCACCAAATCCGAGGCGAGGCGGAGGAGATCGACATCCTCCTCGTACTCCCGTCGCCGCTCGGCGATGAACTTCTCACGCTCGGTAGGGTCGTCGATGGCGTGGATGGCGTTGTAGTACACCGCGTTCACGGCCGCCTCCGGGCCCATCACCGCGATCTCTGCGGTGGGCAGGGCCAGGGTGGCAT
>CAYTTU010000110.1:0-3062 GCA_964440905.1 uncultured Acidimicrobiia bacterium
CCGGGCACGAACCGCTTGCCCTTGCCGGGATTGAGGGTCACCCCGTAGTTGCGGGAGGCGTCGTGCAGAGCCGACCCATCGCGGAACCCGATGGCGGTCTCCCCCCGCCTCCCCGCCGCCTCGACGATGGTGGCGAAGTTCACCTTCACGCCGAGACGCAGGTAGTGCGACGCCGGCCGGAGGTACACCTCCGAACCCTCGGCGTCGAGAATGTCGCCCAGCACGTCGGCCAGGTCCGGGTTCTCGGATATCTGGGCGGCGATCAGGCTGATCACCTTTTCGCTCACGATCACATCATCCACCTTGGTGACCTGCGCCAGACGGCGATTGCGATCGTCGAGCATCTCACTGACGATCGAAAACACCCTGTCATGACGGGAGGCGATGTCGCGCAGATGCAGCAGGGTCACCAGGGTGCGGGCATCCGCCTTCTGCGCATCCAGGGTGTCGGAGTAGCACATCACGATCACGCTGTCGTAGTTCTCCACACCGAGGCCGTCGAGGGTCAGCCGTGCCGTCGTGTTCGCCGCCTGGAACTTCAGGGTGAGGTTGCGCAGACCGGTACAGCGCAGGGCGATCTCGTCGGCCGCGGTCGGATGCTCGGCGACGACGGTCAAAACGGAACCCGTCTGGAGGTAGTTGTCGAGTTCCTTCACCACGGTGGCGGACCGCCCATTCCACCCCAGGATCAGGACTCGTTGCGGCGACTGGTCGAGGGTCCCCGACGTATCGATTGCCTCGGGTTGTATCTCCGCCTGCGACGGCTTGGCCACCGCCAGCACGGAGTCGTCCGACGCCAGGGCAATCACCTGATCGTCGATGCCCAACACCGTGTCGCCGGGCGGGTTCAGTTTCGACCCAGTGGGACTACGAACCCCGATCACCGTGCAGTCCTCGTAGGCGATCCGAGCCTGTCCGAAGGTCTTGCCGGTCAGTGTCGGATCGGAACGGAAGTAGATCTCGTCGCCGCCAAAGTCGAACAGGTCGGTGTACACCACCGAGATCCCGGACTGCCGTGACGCCTGCACCAGGAGCCGGGCGATCGTCTGGCTCTTGTCGAGCAGCACGGTCTCGGTGCCGCCCACGATGCGAGCCGCTTCGAGGTTGGCGGTCTCCTGGATCTCGGCGACGATGTGGAGTGGCGCTTCACCCCGATCCGGGTTCTGGGTGAGCGCCAAAACCGTCTTGATGACGTCGGCGTCGGGCTCATCCTCGTCCTCAGAGAGCACGATGATCGAGCGGCCCTGATAGGGGCTCACTATGTCGAGGTCGCCCAGGTCCACCCGCACCCCACTGCGACACACCACGCGCATCCTCCCGAGATCGCCAACCTTGGCGCGGATGGCATCCTCCATCTCCACCTTGTCCTTGTCGGCCATGACGACGACCACGGGGTCCTTCTCGGACTCCTTGGCGAGGGCCAACTCGGAGAGGATGGTGAACACCGCCTCGGACCAGCCCAGGATCAGGGTGTGACCCTCCTCCAGCACGAGCGAGCGGCCCTTGCGCAGCTCGTCGAGCCGAGCGTCGAAGGCCGCGGAGATCACACCGATCAGGGCACTCACGATGAAGAGGCCGCCGATCGTCACCCCGATCATGGCGATGAAGAACCCCACGCGCCCCCAGTCGTCGGCAAAGGCGCCGCTGTCGAAGGCGTGCACCAGAGTGTCGAACAGAGTGCGCCCGAATCCGGGGCGGCTGCCGCCCTCCCCGGTGGGAGCGAGGCGACCGGCGACCACGATCACGCTGAAGAAGGCCACCAGGAGCGCCGTGGCCAAACCCAGCCATGCCACCAAGGCCGGGGTCCCCTTCGACATCGTGTTGTCGAAGGCGTAACGCAGGCGTTGGCGGATGGTGACCTTGCGCGACATGATGCGGTTGGGGAGGGTAGTGCGGAAGAGTGTCGGTCTTCAGTCGTCAGTCATCAGCCAGAGACACGCGCTCTCAGCCCGGTGCTCCACCAAGCCTCTCTGCTGCAAGAATGCGCACCCGTCATGAGAGGGAGGTCGAGCCATGGACCCCGTAATCCATTTTGAATTGCCCGCAGTGGACAAGGACCGAATGGTCACCTTCTACGAGAAGGTCTTCGGCTGGCAGACCCAGCAGTTGGGTCCGGAGATGGGCAACTACGTCATCGTCACGACCACGGAGACCGACGAGAACCAGATGATCAAGACGCCGGGAGCCATCAATGGTGGCATGTACGTAAAGACCGTCGGTGATCCTCGCGGGCAGCATCCGCGGGTCGTCATCGCCGTCGACGACATCCAGGCAGCGATGAAGACGGTGGTCGCGGCGGGCGGAAAGGTGCTCGGTGGCGACTTCAAGCCAGGTGAGCCAGACGACATCCCCGGTATAGGACTCTATGCCGCCTTCATCGACACCGAAGGCAACGAGGTGGGCATGCTGCAGCCGATCTCGAGGGCGTAGGCAATTGGCCATTGGCCATTGGCCAGAGCGATGGGAGGCCAGCCGACCTAGCTCTTCTTCTTGAACAGCGCGCCCAGCGAACCGAGCAGGCCACCCAGGGGGTTGGAACCGGCAGAAGAAGACGGGGCGCCACCGAGCATGTCCAGGACCGAGCCGAGAACGTCGTTGGTGTCCTTCTTCTGTGCGCTCTTGGTCTCTTTGGCGAGGGTGGTCGCCACTTCGGTGGCATCGAGCTTCTTCTTCTGCTTCAACTTGCCGAGGGCCCCCATCACCAGCGGGGCGACGGTGATGAGCAGCGGGAGAACTTTGTCCAGCGAGAGTCCTGACTTCTGAGCGATCGTCTGCTGCACCTGGGGCTGGGCTCCGCCGAGCACGTGGCCGAGGATGGCGGCACCGTCTCCGGCTCCTCCGAAGCTGCCGAGCAGGCCACCGAGGTTACTGAAGATGCTGCCGTCATGGTCGCGGGCCAACGCCTGGTCGAGCGCCTGGGCCCCCTCCGGCTTGGAGGCGTTCACCGCCATCGCCCCGGTGAGCACAGCCACCGCGGTTGTGACCGCACTTTTCGCGCCTTTGTTATCCACACCCAGGTTGCCGGCGATGGTGGACAGCCCGCCGCTGCCCAGCTCCTTCAG
>CAYTTU010000111.1:0-13071 GCA_964440905.1 uncultured Acidimicrobiia bacterium
AGTCGCGACAGGTCTTCGAGGCGATCCCCGGTCTCAGTGCGCGCCGCCACCGGTTCGGCAACGGACGCCACTGCTGCCGCTGCCGGGACCGGGGCCGGGGCTGGGGCCTGCGGTGCGGCCGGGGCCTGCGGTGCGGCGGGAGTGAACATCGAGTGCTCGGCGGGCTTGTCGACGATGAGGTCGGAGATGCCCCGACCCAGGACGGTTCGTGCCGGCTCGCCTGCAGTCGGGGCGGCCGCACCGGTGGCGATATGGGCTTCGAGATCGCGCCGGGTGATCCTCCCCCCGGCGCCCGATCCGATCACCCGTGTCAGGTCGACCTGGTGCTCGGCGGCGAGGCGACGCACCACCGGAGAGAGCACTCCTGGTTCGCCGATCCGAGCGACCGGCACCGGGGCCACCGGGGCAGGCACCGCGGCGGCCACCGCGCCCGAGTCCGGGGCCGGCGCCGCCGCCACCGGGACCGACTCCGCCGCCACCGGGACCGACTCCGCAGCCACCGGGACCGACGCCGCAGCCACCGGGCCCGACTCCGCAGCCACCGGGCCCGACGCCGCAGCCACCGGGGCCGACTCCGCAGCCACCGGGGCCGACTCCGCAGCCACCGTGACCGACTCCGCGGCCACCGTGACCGACTCCGCAGCGGCCGGGGTCTCCGCGGGAGCGGTGGCCGGGGCTGTGACCTCCCCCGGCTGCCCGATCACCACCAAAGGGGTGCCGACGGGGACCGTGGCCCCCTCGGGCACCAGGATCTCCAAAATCGTCCCTGCCACCGGGGAAGGCACCTCGGTGTCGACCTTGTCGGTCGAGATCTCAAGCAGCACCTCGTCCTCGCGTACCGAGTCACCGAGCTGCTTGGACCACTTGAGGATGGTGCCTTCGGTGACCGTCTCGCCGAGCTGGGGCATCGTGACCGTGAGGGACATGGGTTGATTCTCCTACAACGCGGCGAGTTTGTTTACGGCGGCGACCACCTGCCCGACCTGGGGGATGAAAGCATCCTCCAGAACGGCGGCGAAAGGTATGTGGGTGTGCGGCGGGGTGACCCGGATGATCGGCCCGTCGAGATCCCAGAAAGCGTCGGCGGCGACCCGTGCGGCCACCTCAGATGCGACCGAGGCGAACGGAACGTCCTCCTGGACCACCACAAGCCGGGAGGTCTTGGCGACCGAGACGAACACCGCCTCCCAGTCGAGGGGCACCACCGTCTGCAGGTCGACGATCTCGACGGAGATTCCGTCGGCCTCGAGGAGTACCGCGGCCTCCAGGGAGGTGTGGACCATCGCCCCCCACGTGACGATCGTGACGTCGTCACCGGTGCGCGCCAGCCGAGCCCGCCCCAGCGGAACCTCGAAACGACCGGGGGGAAGCGGTTCCTTGATGCTGCGGTAGAGCTTCTTGTGCTCCAGGAACACCACCGGGTTGTCGTCGCGGATGGCCGCCACGAGCAGTCCCTTGGCAGCGGTGGGGGTGCTGGGTACCACCACCTTGATCCCGGGGTGGTGCGACAGCATGCCCTCGGGGTTGATGGAATGGAACGGTCCCGCGCGCAACCCGCCGCCACTCGGACCCCGAATCACGATCGGGACCGGCGTCCCCGTTTTCCACAGGTACTTGGCAGCCTCGTTGAACAGCTGGTCCAGGCCGGGGTAGATGAAGTCGGTGTACTGCAACTCGGCCACCGGCCGCAATCCCATCAAGGCCGCCCCCACCGCACCGCCCACGATCGCCGATTCGGCGATGGGGGTGTCGACGACCCGATTCGGCCCGTACTTCTCAAAGAGCCCCTTGGTGACCTTGAACGCCCCGCCGAACTCTCCGATGTCTTCGCCGAGCAGGAACACCGTCTCGTCGTGCTCCATCTCCTCGTCGAGTGCGATCGTGATGGCGTCGAGGAGGGTCACCGGGTCGCCCACCCCCTCGCCGGGAGCGGCGCCGGGTTCCGGAGCCGGTGCAAACAGGTCGAGATGCACGTCCTCGGGCTGAGGATCGGGATGGCCCTGCGCCCAGTCGATCGCGGAGCGAATTTCCTCCTCGATACGATCGTGGATCGTCTGCTTCCCGGCGTCATCGAGCAGCCCCCGATCCACCAGGAACTCCTCGAACCGCGGTAGGGGGTCTTTGGCCAGCCACGCCTCGCGCTCATCCGGCTTCACATAGTCGGCGGGATCGTGTCCGGCGTGCCCGAAGTGGCGGAAGGTGACCGCTTCGATGAGGGTCGGACCCTCGCCGCGGCGAGCCCGATCGACCGCTTCCCGGGCCACGGCGTAGCACTCGAGGACATCGTTGCCGTCCACCACTACTCCGGGGATCCCGTACCCGTCGGCGCGGTGCCCGGAGTAGGCGAGGTTGAACTCGCGGTCGTTCGGCGTGGAATAGGCGTACTGGTTGTTCTGGATGGTGAACACGATCGGCAGGCGCAGCACCGCGGCCATGTTCACGGTCTCGTGCCAGGTCCCGGTGGCAGTAGACCCCTCGCCGCAGTCGGCGAGGGCGACGCGCTTCTCCCCGCGCTGCTTGAACGCCATCGCGGCGCCCATCGCCACCGGATAGGCGTCGGGCAGCGGCGAGATCACCATGAGGGTCCCTTTGTCGAGCACCCCGAAGTGGCTATTGCCGTCCCGCCCTTTGCTCGGGCCGGCCGCCTTGCCGTAGAAGTTGAGCATCGCCTCCTGCAGCGTCACCCCTTTGGTGAGCTGGGCGAGCAGATCGCGATGGGTCGGACCGAAGATGTCGCCCGGCTCCAGTGCTGAGACGAAGCCAACCTGGGCCGCCTCCTGACCCACCCCGGGATACACCGCTCCAAGGAGCCGGCCTCCGCGATACATGGTGTGCAACCGGGTCTCGAGCAGCCGCCCGGTGACCATCAGCTCGTACATCGCAAGCAGGCGCTGCGATGTGAGCTCTGCGGCGTGCCCCTTGGCCTCGATCACCCTCGCCTCCTCAGTGCAGGCTCCGTCCCGCAGCCGCCAGCAGAGACTCGCCCACGGCCTCGGAGAGGGTGGGGTGGGCATGGATGAAGGCGGCAGCCTCTGCGGGCAGGGCCTCCCAGCCGACCGCGTACATCAACTCGTGGATCATCTCGCCCGCCTGCGGACCAACGACAGTCGCTCCGAGGATGGGACCGCCGCGTTCGGCCACGATCTTCACCAGTCCCTGGGTCTGTCCCTTGATGATGGCCCGGGCAACACCACCAATGCCATGATCGGTGGTGACGACGTCGTAGCCCTCGCTCGCCGCCTGAGCCTCGGTACGCCCCACAGACGCCACCTCGGGAATCGAGTACACCACCAGCGGAATGGCGCGGTAGTCGACGGGAGCGGCCACACCGGTGGCGATATGGGTGATGGCGGCGATCCCCTCGGCAAAGCCGGCGTGTGCCAGCTGCGGCGTGCCGGCGACGATGTCGCCGACGGCGTACACCTCCGGCGCGTCGGTGAGCATGGTCTCCCGATCGGCCACCACATAGCCCCGGTCGAGCCGAACCCCTGCCTCTTCCAACCCCAGTCCCGCCGTGACCGGGGCCCGGCCCACCGCGACCAGCACGACGTCGACCTCGACCTCGGCGCCTCCGGCCGAGAGCCGGACCCCTCCCGGTGCGGAGACCGGAGGCGAGACCGTGGCGCCTGTGGTGATCTTGATGCCCTTCTTGGTGAGCATCCGGTGCATCAGCTGCGCCGCTTCGGGTTCCACGCCTGGAAGAACCTGATCGAAGGCCTCAAAGAGATGGACCTCGGTGCCGACCTCAGCCAACAAGCAGGCGAACTCGACACCGATGGCCCCGGCGCCGATGATCGCCACCCGCCCCGGCTGAGCGGACCAATCCAGGGCGTGATCCGAGGTCACGATCCGCTGTCCGTCGGGCTCGTAGCCGGGGATGCTCCGGGGCACCGCGCCCGTGGCGACGATCACCTTGCGCGCCTCGAGACGCTGCGGAACGTCTCCGGCGACATCGACGACTCCGGGGCCGGAAAGACGCCCGGTCCCCGCCACGATCTCCACCTTGCGCTGTTTGAGCAGACCGAGCAACCCCTTGTGGAGCTGGGACACGACGGCATCCTTGCGCTCGCGCGCCCGCGTCCAGTCGAGAGTCGGAATCGCGGAGATGACCCCTACCTCGGCTGCACCGGCCACCTCGGCAAAGACCTCGGCGGTGTGGATCCACGACTTGGCCGGGATGCAGCCGCGGTGCAGGCAGGTGCCGCCGACATCTTGTTTCTCTACGAGGGCGACGGACAGGCCAAAGTTGTGGGCGTACAGGGCCGCGGCGTAGCCACCCGGCCCGCCGCCGATGATCGCGACGTCGTGCAACCAGCCCCTCCAATCGGTGCCGCCAGAGCCTAGAGCCTCCCCGGCCACGGAACCAGACTGGGGGGAAAGCGCGCCCGGTACCCTGCCGCGGCGATGCCCACCCGCTATTTGATCGTCGCCGCACTGGCCACGGCATTGGTGATTCTGATTGCGTCTGTGGTGTGGTTCCTGCGGGTGGCGGCGTGATCCTCACCGCCGACGGGGTCCGACTCGAGGATCGCTGGGATCGGCCGGACACCACGCCGTCGGGGTGCGTGGTCTTCTGCCACCCCCACCCCCTCGACGGAGGCACCATGAACGCCCCACTGATGCGGGGGGTCACCGGGGTCCTGGTCAAGTCCGGTTTGGCAGTGCTGCGTTTCAACTTCCGGGGGGTGGGCGCATCACAGGGCACGTGGGGCGGTGGTGACGGCGAGGTTGTCGACGTCGCCGCCGCGGTCGAGAGCGCCGCATCCGGTGACGCCGGAACACTGCGCGGCGTCACCGGATGGTCCTTCGGGGCAACCACCTCCCTGCGCTGGCAGGCCGAGTCCGGCTCGACGCTTCCCTGGGCAGGAATCGCCCCGGGTATCCGTCCCTACCGCGGTGCGGCGCCCCCAGACATCACCCGCCTGGCCGCGGCATCGCGCCTGATCGTCCACGGCGAACGCGACCAGTTCGCCGACTCTTCGGCAATGCAGGACTACGCCGCCGCTATCGGCGCCCGCCTGGAGCTACTGGCGGGATCGGACCACTTCTTCCACTTCCGCGAGCAGGTGGTAGGGACACTGCTGGCCGAGCACTTCGGCGCAGCGATGCCCCCGACGGACCGCGCCGCTCAGGATGGCGGCGGGCGGTAGCCGCGGTTGGCGGCTTCGGCGAGGGTGTCGGGGGCGAAGGTCACCAAGGGCAGCACCGCCACCGGATCGGCTGCGCCGGCCCGCTCCACCAGGGCGGCGCGTTGCTCCGGGTCGTCGGTGTCGAACACCGTGAGCACATCGCGCACTCCGACAAACCGGTGGTGTTCCAAGCGGCGCAATCGGGTCACCGTCGTTCCTCCTAGATGTCGTTGACTTCGACCAGCACCCTGGTGATATCGCCCTGAGCGGTGAACCCGATCTCGCCCAACAACTCATCTCGTCCAAACGAGATCTTCCACGATGTCCCGCTTCCCGATGAGGCGCCGACGACAAACCCCTGGTTCACCAGACCGATGTTGAAGTAACGCACCACCGACTCCAGGTCGGCCCCCACCTGCAACGCCATCTCGGTTCGGTGGTTGGTGCGATCGATCATCGTCGATCCGATGACCGCGTCCGCGGGTATCGGGAAGTCGGCCGGAATCGCCGGGGGGCGCACCCCTTCCCCGAACACGACCGGATCGTCGGGGACATCCAACCCGCCGCCTCCACACCCGACGGTGCTCAGAGCCACCAGGATCGAAGCCGCAACGACTCGCATTGCCGGCTAGAGCCTCGGGGGCTCGCGGTAACCCCCGAAGACGGATTTCATCGCCGCAGTCATCTCGCCCTCGGTGGCCCGGGCACGCGCCGCCTCCAAGAGCAACGGCATCAGATTCTGCGAGGTCGCCGCTGCCGCGGTCAGGGCGTCGAGCGCCGCCGCCACGCGCCGGGGATCGCGACCCGACCGCACTGCTGCGACCCGGGAGCGCTGCGCGGTCTCCACCTCGGTGCCGATGCGAAGGATGTCCAGCTCGGACTCATCTGCGCTGGAGTACTTGTTCACCCCGACAATGACCCGCTCACCACTCCCCACTGCCTTCTCGAAGGCATAGGCCGAGTCCGCCAGGGCTCCCTGGAACCAGCCGTCGTCGATACCGCGCAAGACACCGTCGAGCATCGAGCCGCGGCCCATCCGGTCGATCTCTCCCAGCAGGCGCTCCGCCCGCTCCTCCATGGCATCGGTCATCTCCTCGACAAGCCACGAACCACCGAGGGGGTCGATATGGTCGCCGACACCGGTCTCCTCGGCGATCACCTGCTGGGTGCGCAGCGCGATCTCGGCGGCGCGCTCGGTAGGCAGGGCGTACACCTCGTCGAGCGCATTGGTGTGCAGCGACTGGGTCCCCCCCAGCACGGCGGCAAGAGCCTCGAGGGCCGTCCGGACGACGTTGTTGTCGGGCTGCTGCGCGGTGAGCGATACCCCTGCGGTCTGGGTGTGAAACCGCAGCTTCCATGACCGCTCGTCGACGGCGTGATACCGGTCCCGCATCCACCGTGCCCAGATGCGGCGCGCGGCGCGGAACTTGCTGATCTCCTCGAAGAAGTCGAGGTGTGAGTCGAAGAAAAACGACAGGCGTGGGGCAAACTCGTCGATGGACATACCGACACGGGTCGCCGCCTCGACGTAGGCGAAACCATCCGCCAGTGTGAAGGCAAGTTCCTCGTGGGCGTTGGCGCCCGCCTCGCGAATGTGATACCCGCTCACCGAGATCGTGTTCCATTGCGGAACCTCCGTGGCGCAGAACGACATCATGTCCGTGATGAGCCGGAGGTGCGGCAGCGGCGGGTAGATCCACTCCTTTTGAGCGATGTACTCCTTGAGGATGTCGTTCTGCAGCGTCCCCCGCAGCCGGTCCCACGACACACCTTGCTCTTCGGCAGCGACCAGGAGAAAAGCGAACAGCACTTGTGCAGGCCCGTTGATGGTCATCGACACCGACACTTCACCCAGGGGGATCGAGTCGAACAGCATTCCCATGTCGTCTGCGGTATCGATGGCAACGCCGCAGTGGCCCACCTCCCCCAGTGCCAGGGGGCTGTCCGAATCGAGCCCCATCAACGTGGGCATATCGAAGGCCACCGACAGCCCATGCTGACCCTCAGCGAGGAGGTGGCGGAACCTGGCGTTGGTCTGGCCCACGTCGGCGAAGCCGGCGAACTGCCGAATCGTCCACTGCTTGCCGCGGTATCCGGTGTGGTGAATGCCTCGGGTGTACGGGAACCCACCGGGGTATCCGATCCGCTCCGGCGGCTCGGAGCCATCCTCGGGAAGGCCGAGCGCCGGCAGCTCCTCGAACGAGAGGCTGTCCCAGCGATCACGCCGCTTCGGCGCATCCCGGTACCCGCGCTCCCACTCGCTGCGATTCACTCGCCACCCTCCTCTGCCGCTCCCACCGTAACCGAGGCACCGCAGTTGGGGCAGGGGGCTGCCGCCACCGCCCCGACTATGAAGGAGAACCCACAATCAGGGCAGGCCACGCGCGGTGACGGATGCTCCGGCGGTGGTGGTGGCGGCGCCGGAGCGATCGGGTCGGGGCTGCGCACCTCGTTGGCAGTGCCGCAGGTCGGACACATGTGACGTCCCGGACCGGGCACGTCGAATCCGGAGCGGCACCGGCCGCAGCGGACGATCATCCGGGCACGTCCTCGGCGGGTGCCCCCACCGCACCGATCGACACCAGATACTCGACATCGGCGGCGATCACTTCGGCGATGTCCCGGGCTTCGAGCGCCATGGCCGACTCGGCGGCTCGCTCCAGGACGTGGGAGATGGCATCGCCGCTGCCCACGACCGCCACCTCCCCGGTGCGAGGGGCCACCACCTGGTGATACTCCAGCTGCCACTCCAGGATCCGGCGTACGACGCTTCGATCGATCCGCTCGCGGGTCGGGGCCTCGAGCCGGGAATGGGCGTACCCCGCGGCGTCGTCCAGCACGTAGAGGGGGTCGGGATCCCGCCGTCGCCGCCAGCCCTGCCAGGTGAAGGCCACGATCATGACCACGAGCACCGTGGCGAGGACCAGACCACCCGCAATGGCACTCATGCCGTCGATGGTACCCCGGCTCCCTTGCCGTGAGCCGTGAGCCATGAGCCATGAGCCATGAGCCCAGGCCGCCTGCACCCAATGTGTCGACTCTGGACTCTGGACTCTGAACTCTGGACTCTGGACTCTGAACTCTGGAGATCTCGCATTACCCTGCCGTCACCCATGTCGGTAGACACCGTCTCCACGTTCCTGTCGGTCGGGGCACTCATCCTGCTGGGTTGCGTGACGGCCGTTGGTCTGCTCCGCCTTGGTGCGCTCGGTTCCGTTGGGATGCGGAACTGGTACGAGTCCATCCGCCTGTCGATGGAGGGACTGGGTCTGCGCCTCGCCTGGGTGATGGCATTGATCGCCACGCTGGGGAGCCTGTACTACTCGGAGATCGCCGGTTTCCTCCCCTGCGAGTACTGCTGGTATCAGCGCATCGCCATGTACCCGCTGGTGATCATCCTTGGCATCGCCATCGTCAAGGGCCACGCCTGGATTCGGCCCTATGTGCTCGGACTGGCGATCCCCGGCGCGGTGATCGCCGTATATCACTTCGTCATCGAGCGGTTCCCCGACCTCCAGGTCGGGGAGTGCAACCTGTGCATACCGTGCACCGTTGCCTGGTTCCGCAAGTTCGGGATCGTCACGATCCCATTCATGGCGTTTGTCAGCTTTGCGGTCATCATCACCGTCCTGCTTCTTGATCGCTCCGCGAAACCCGAATCGGAGCCGAGCACCGAGCGGCCTGCCGCCAAGAGCCAATAGCCACAGAAAGCGAACCCACAATGACCACGCCCGGCCCTCGCAAGTTCCCCATCGTCCCGGTGCTGATCGGCCTGGGCGTGGTGGCGCTGGTGGTGACCGTGCTGCTCAGCATGGGAGGGACCAGTTCCGCCACCGACGAGTTCGGAGCACCCGAGATCACCGGCTCCAACCTCCCCCTCGCCGGAGCCACGCCGGATCCGGCCCTCGGACTGCCCATTCCCGAAGTCGTCGGGGCCGACTTCAACGGCACCGAGGTCCGCATCAGTCGTGACGGGCGGGCCAAGATCCTCATCTTCCTCGCCCACTGGTGCCCGCACTGCCAGGCAGAGGTGCCGGTGGTACAGGATTGGTTCGAGCAGGACAACCTCCCCGACAATGTGGATCTGATCGCCGTCGCCACCTCCACCAGCTCGGCTCGGGTCAATTACCCGCCGTCGGCGTGGCTGGAAGAGGAAGGGTTCGATCCCCCGGTCATCGCCGACAGTTCGTCGTACGCCCTCGGGGCGGCATTCGGAGTGGACGCCTTCCCGTTCTGGGTGTTCGTATCCCCCGACGGGCTGGTCGTGGGCCGCACCTCGGGCCGCCTCGACGCAGCGACCCTCTCGGAGATCGCCACCACCCTGGCGGCGATGACGCCGGAAGGCTGAGACCCGCCTAGAGCCCGAGTCGCTCGGCGAGTCGCGCCCGGTGCTGGGCCGGGCTGCCGAAGAGCAGCTCGTCGGTCTTCGCCCGCTTCAGGTAGAGGTGGGCGTCGTGCTCCCAAGTGAACCCGATGCCGCCATGCACCTGGATGCTCTCCGCGGCGCAGAAAAAGTAGGCCTCCGAGCAGTAGGACTTGGCGAGGGGGGCGGCGATGGCGAGATCGGGATCGTCCGCGGCCGCCGCCCAACCGGCGTGATAGGCGGCCGACTTGGCGCCCTCCACCCGGACCAGCATGTCGGCGCACTTGTGCTTGATCGCCTGGAACGAGCCGATCGGCCGGCCGAACTGCACCCGCTCCTTGGCGTAAGCCACTGCCATCTCCAGGCAGCGCTCTGCCCCACCCACCTGCTCGAAAGCGAGGGCGACCGTCGCCCGAGTGGTGACCTGCTCGAGCATCGGCCAGGCCGACCCCTCCTCCCCCAGGATCGAGGTCCGGGGAACTCGAACCTGGTCGAACCGCACCTCCGCCTGCTTGCGGGTCATGTCCATGGTCTCCACCCGGCGCCGGCTGATGCCCGGGGCAGTGGCATCGACCACGACGACCGACACCCCGTCGGGACCGACGGACCCTTCGGCCCTGACCACGACGAGGAGGGTGTCTGCGGTGTGGCCGTCGATCACGAACGCCTTCGTTCCGGAGAGCACGAGGTCGCCGTCGTTGCGCGGCACCGTCATGGCGATCCCCTCGCTCCCCCATCGTCCGGAACCCTCGAGTTGCGCCAGTGCAGGACGACGCTCGCCGGCGGCGATCTCAGGGAGCAGTTGCTTCCGCTGTTCGGCGCTGCCCAGCCGAAGAACGAGGTCGGCCCCAAGCACTACGGCAGAGAGGAAGGGCGCCGGGAAGAGGCTGCGGCCCATCTCCTCCATCAGGATTCCCTGCTCGACGATGCCGAACCCGGCGCCGCCGAACTCCTCGGGTATCGCCATGGCCTGCCATCCCTGCGCCGCGATTTCCGCCCACAGCCCGGCGTCGAATCCCGCATCGCTCTCCATCAGCCGACGCACCACCGTGGTGGGAGCCTTCTCATTGAGAAAGCGACGCGCCGTGGCGCGCAGCATCTCCTGCTCCTCGGAAAAAGCGAACCGCATCGAGCCTCCGTGGATCGACCGACGGGACGCCAGGGTAGTGAGCAGGCGATGCGGCTCCGGCGTGTGGCAGAGTGGACCGCCGCGACCGGGGAGGACCGGGTGCAGTGGGCCTTGATGACCGAACCCCATATGGGGATGACGTACCAGACGCTGTCCCGCATGGCCCGCTGGGCCGAGGCGGCTGGTCTGGACGCCTTCTCCCGATCCGACCACTACTTTGCCGATCGGGTCGATCGGCCCAACGCCACCGACGCCTTCGCCACGCTGGCGGGGCTGTCCCGCGAGACCACCCGGCTGGAACTGGTCGTGCTGGTGAGCCCGATCACCTTTCGCCATCCGGCGGTGATCGCCAAGAACGCCGCCACCATCCACGAAATGTCGGCGGGGCGCTTCGCCCTCGGTGTCGGCACCGGATGGATGGAGGCCGAGCACGCCAAGTTCGGGCTGCCCTTCCCGGGGCTCGGGGAACGCTTCGACCGCCTTGAAGAGTCGCTCCAATACCTGCACCACGCGCTGGGACGTCGCCCCGGACCCTTCGCCGGCAACCACTACCGGCTGGCGGATGGCGAGGTATACCCAACGGCCGCCGATGTGCGCTTGATCGTGGGTGGATCGGGGGAGCGGCGCACCCCGCGCCTTGCCGGATCGTTTGCCGACGAGTTCAACTTCATGCTGCGGCCGGAGGCGGATCCCGCGGAACGTATCTCCCGGGTGCGGCGCGCCGCGGATCGGGCTGGCCGCGATCCCCAGGCGGTCCGGATCAGCGTGATGACCCAGGCGATCGTCGGCGAGACCCGGGCACAGTTCGAAGCCAACCTCCGCCGGGTGGCCGCCGCCGACCCTTTCGGTGCCGACGCCTCCAAGATCGCGGAGCACCACCAACGGCGCCGCTTCCCATCGGGGACCGGACCCCAAGCCCGGGAGCGAGTGGCGGAGCTCGCCGCCCTGGGAGTGGACCGGATCTATCTGCAGCACTTCGGGCCTTACGAGGAGGACTTCCTCGAAGAGACGTTTGGAGTGCTGCGGGGCTGAGCGATTCGCTCTTTAGCTGTCAGCAGTGAGCTGCCAGCTAACAGCCGACAGCCAACAGCACAGAGGCCGAACCTCCGCGATCGCCGCCAACTCCGTTTCCGGCATCCGACCTCCGGCCTCCGGCATCCGGCATCCGGCCTCCGGGCACTTGGGTAACGCGGCGCGCACCCATATCCTCTGTCCCCGTGCCCGCCACCACTCCGCTTCTCGCGATCGACGGCCTGCACGCCTCGGCAGGAGGGGTTCCGATCCTGCGCGGGGTGGAGCTCACGATCGCCCCTGGTGAGACCCACGCCCTCATGGGCCCCAATGGGTCGGGGAAGTCCACGCTCGGCAATGTGCTCATGGGCCACCCGGGATACAAGGTGACCGCCGGGCGCATCCTCTACAAAGGAGAGGACATCACGGGTTGGACCCCCGACGCCCGGGGTCGCGCCGGGATGTTCCTCGCCTTTCAGTACCCCGAGGAGATCCCTGGGGTGACGGTGGTGAACTTCCTGCGCAGTGCCCTCTCCAATCGCACCGGCACCGAGTACACCGTGCTCGAGTTGCGCCTCAAGGTCGCCGACACCATGCGAGCGCTGGGCATGGATGCCAACTTCGCCGACCGCTACCTCAACGAGGGCTTCTCCGGGGGCGAACGCAAGCGAAACGAGATCCTGCAGATGGCGGTCCTCGAACCCGACCTGGCGATCATGGACGAGACAGACTCGGGCCTCGACGTGGACGCCCTCCGGGTGGTTGCCGAAGGTGTGGAGCGGCTCCAGTCGGCGGGACGGGGCTTCCTGGTGATCACCCACTATCAGCGGCTCCTGGAGCACATCACCCCGGATGTGGTGCATGTGTTCGTGGCCGGGCGCATCGTCGAGTCCGGCGGCGAGGAGCTCGCCCGCCGCATCGAGCTCGAGGGCTACGACACCTTCCGAACAGGAGCGGGATCGTGAAAGCGCTCTGGCTGGTGACTGGCGACTGGAGACTGGCGACTTGATCGACCTTTCCCCCCTCCGCGCCGACTTCCCGATTCTCTCGCGTGAGGTGAACGGCCGACCATTGGTCTACCTCGACAGCGCCGCGACCACCCAAAAACCGGTCCAGGTGCTGGCGGCGATGGACAACTACTACCGGCTGCACAACGCCAACGTGCATCGCGGCGCTTACCTCCTCGCCGAGGAGGCGACGGGCCTCTACGAGGGCGCCCGCGCCAAGGTGGCCCGCTTCATCAATGCTGCCGCCCCCGAAGAACTCGTGTTCACCCGCGGCACCACCTCGTCGATCAACGCGGTGGCGTACGGGTGGGGTCTCAACCATCTCCGCTCCGGGGACCGCATCCTCCTCACGACGATGGAGCACCACGCCAACTTGGTCCCGTGGCAGATCGTGGCGCGCCACACCGGCGCCGAACTCATATTCCTCCCGCT
>CAYTTU010000112.1:0-14354 GCA_964440905.1 uncultured Acidimicrobiia bacterium
GTCGTCCCACAGCGTCCGCTCCACGGCCAGCCCAGGAGCGTGGGCCCTGAGGCTGGGACGCAAGGGAGCCACGGAGCCGGTCATCAGGTCATTGTTGCTTGAAGTTGAGAGTTGAGAGTTCAAAGTTGAGAGTCAGATTCCAGACTCCAAACTCTGAACTCCAAACTCCGAACTCAGCTGGTGCGGCGATCCACCCGGTAGGAGGAACCCATCTCGGACTTGGCGTGCTCCTTCATCTCCGACGCCACGGCCGAGGCCTCCCATTCGTTGGCGAAGGAACGCCGCAGGTTGTGGGCCACCCCCATCGAGATCGAGACGATCGGAAAGGCGTGGCGCTCGCCGCGGCGATCGATCACCTCGACCGTGCCCCGCAGCGCATCCTGGGGGTCGTAGAAGTCGAGGATCCCGTCGTCGAATCGCTGGATCACCGCCTCGCAGTAGGCCTCGGCACGCCCGGGCTCCATCACCACGATGAAGTCGTCGCCGCCGATGTGTCCCACGAAGGCGCCGGGCTCCCCGATCTCGTGGGCCGCCTCCGCCAGGGTGTTGGCGGTGAACTTGATCACGTTGTCCCCTCGCATGAACCCGTAGTGGTCGTTGAACGCCTTGAAGTTGTCGAGGTCGGCATGGATCACCGCTACTGGAATCGCGGCCACGATCCGGGACTGCAGTACCTCGGCGATCCGAAAGTTCCCCGGGAGGCCGGTGAGCGGCGACAGCTCGCGCAGCGCCTTGGAACGGCGCAGCACCGAGCTGACGCGGGCGATCAGCTCCTCGATGGCAAACGGCTTGGTGACGTAGTCGTCGGCGCCGGCATCCAGGCCCCTGACCAGATCCTCGACCGTGCTGGGGAAGGTGAGGAGGACAATCGGCACGTGAGAGGTGCCGGCTCCGGCGTGCAGGCTGCGCAGCACCTCGAACCCGTCCTGGTCGGGAAGCGACAGGTCGAGCAACACCAGGTCGGGGGGAGCGGCCCTGGCGGCGGTGAGCCCGGCCGCCCCGGTCGCGGCGGTCTGAACCTCGAAGCCCTCTGCCTGGAGGCTGGAAGTGACGAAGCCGAGTATCCCCGGATCGTCGTCGATGACCAGAACGCGCTTGCTCATGCCCTCTCGCCGATCGCGGCCCGCAGCGCTGCCACCGCTGCCACTGGATCGCCCGATCCGAAGATCGCCGAACCGGCCACAAACAGGTTTGCTCCGGCATCGCAGGCCAGCCGTGCCGTTGCTGGGGTGACTCCCCCGTCCACCTCGATATCGGCACGGTATCCCGCTCCCTCGAGGAGCTTTCGGGCCGCCTCGATCTTGGGAAGGACCTCGGGAATGAAGGCCTGCCCGCCGAAACCGGGAGCCACCGACATCACCAGCAGCACGTCACACAGATCCAGGAACGGTGCCACCGCCCCCAGCGGTGTGGGGGGATCCAGCACCAGGCCAAAGCGCAGCCCGGCGGCGCGGGCGGCGGTGGCGGCGCGGCGCGGGTCGGGATGAACCTCGATGTGCACCGTCACCAGGTCGGCCCCCGCTGCCCGTAGGGGTTCGAACAGTGCGATCGGGTTGGTGACCATGAGGTGGCAGTCGAACTCCAGGGACGTCCGGGAACGCAGCGAGGCGATGACCGGCATTCCGAATGTGAGGTTCGGTACGAAGTGCCCGTCCATCACGTCGAGGTGGAGAAAGTCCACGTAAGGCTCGACCCGGGCCACCTCCTCCCCCAGAGCGGCGAAGTCGGCGGCGAGGAGCGATGGGGCGATCTTGAGTTGCACCAGGCGAGGTTACCGGGCGGCGCCAGGGGCGAGGCCCTAGCCTGCCGCCGATGGATCGCTACCGCATCGCCCCGGGGACCCGGGTCAGACTCTCCGCCCTCGATACCGCCGACATCTCCGGCTTCGAAGGCGGGAAAGAGGAGGCTGAGAAGGCGGCGCGCAAGAGCGCCCGGCGCCTCGAGGAGCTCCAGGAGCTGCTCTACGCCCAGGGGAAGCACCGCCTGCTCGTGGTGTTGCAGGCGATGGACACCGGCGGCAAGGACGGGGTGATCCGTCACGTCTTCGAGGGGGTGAATCCTGCCGGGGTTCGCGTGGCGTCGTTCAAGAAGCCCACGGCTCCCGAGCTGGCGCACGACTACCTGTGGCGGGTCCATCCCCACG
The DNA here is from genome assembly GCA_964440905.1 of uncultured Acidimicrobiia bacterium. Lineage (GTDB taxonomy): Bacteria > Actinomycetota > Acidimicrobiia > Spongiisociales > UBA11373 > UBA11373. The sequence goes on from CAYTTU010000112.1 coordinate 2,144, forward strand.
TTCCCGGCAACGGCGAGATAGTCATCTTCAACCGCTCCCACTACGAGGATGTCCTCGTCGTCAGGGTGCACGACCTGGTGCCCCGCAAACGCTGGGAACGGCGCTACGACCACATCAATGCTTTCGAGCAGATGCTCACCGACGAGGGCACGACGATCGTCAAGCTCTTCCTGCACATCTCGCGCGACGAACAGGCTGAGCGGTTGCGCGCCCGACTCGCCGACCCCGCCAAGCAATGGAAGTTCGCTGTAGCGGACCTGGACGAACGCGCCCGCTGGGACGACTACATCGCGGCTTATGAGGCGGTGCTCGGCCGGACCTCGACCGAGTCCGCCCCGTGGTATGTCGTGCCCTCCGACCGCAAGTGGTACCGCAATCTGGTGATAGGAAGAGTGTTGGTGGAGCTCCTCGAGGGGCTGGACATGGCGTACCCCGAGCCGGAAGACGATCTCAGCGGGATTGTGGTCGAGTAGCGGCTCGCGGTCGGACCCTCGGAGGATTCTGTCGGTACTTCGCCGGCATCACCTTCACCATCCGAGCTGGTCGGCGGGCTAGGGCCGGAGCCCCTCGGGACCGAACCTCCTGCAGGGTCGCCGTCCTGGAGTGAATCCTGCTACCCGAGCCGAGCTGGCTCTCCCCTGCGGCCGTTCATCCAGGCCGTGGCCGCCATCTCGGGTTTCCCTTCCGGTTGGACGGTCGTCAGTTCCACCACGCCATCGGCTGTCCCGAGCAGCACCCGACCGCCGACGAAGCGCGCCTCGCCGGGAGGGCACTCCCCCGTGCCGGCACGCGCCCGCCACACCTTGAGTCGCTCCTCCGCCAGAAACGCCCACGCTCCGGGACGCGGGTTGAAGGCCCGCACCGCCCGCAGCACCGCCGTGGTGCTGTGGCGGACAGGGTCGAGGTGCGCCTCCTCCACGGTGACCTTGCCGGCGGCCGTGACCCCTGCGACGGGCTGCGGAACCGCCGCAACGATGCCCGCCATGATCCCGGCAAGGTTCTCGGCGAGCAGCTCCGCTCCGAGTCGGGAGAGACGCATGGTGAGCTCTCCGGCCGACTCCTCAGCATCGATCGGCGTCTCGGTGCGGGTGTAGGTGGGACCGGTATCGAGTCCGGCATCCACCTGCATCAGGGTCACACCGGTGGTCGGGTCCCCCGCCAGGATGGCCCGCACCACCGGGCTGGCGCCGCGCCATCGCGGCAGGAGGGAGAAGTGGACGTTGACGAACCCCGCCACCGGAACCCGCAGCGCAGCTTGGGGGATGATCCGGCCGTAAGCCGCCACCACGGCCACGTCGCAACCTCCCACCAGCGCGGCGATGTCGCCGGAGCGCTCCGGCTGCTCCACCCGCAAACCCCGATTGACCGCAGCCTGCTTCACTTCAGGAGGAACCAGCTGACCGGAACGACCCCGGGGTTTGTCGGGGCGGGTGATCACAACGGAGACGTCGGCGCACTCCTCGAGAGCCCCGAGGATCGGCACTGCTTCTGCCGGGGTGCCGAGGAAAGCAGCGCGAATCACTCCGCGCCCCGCTCCATCGCCTCGAGGCGCAATTCCCGCAGCGCCTGCTTGCGCTCCCGCCGGCCAAGGCGCGACAGCAGCAGGGTCCCGTCGAGATGATCCGACTCGTGCTGCAGCACGCGGCCCATCAGCTCCTCGCCCTCGTAGACCACCTCATGGCCGTCGAGATCACGACCCCGCACCCGGGCGTAGGCGGGGCGCTCGATCGGCCAGTAGTGGCCCGGCACCGACAGGCAGCCTTCCTCGTACTCATAGTCGCCTGAGGTCTCTTCCAGCACCGGATTGATCACGTGACGGGGACCGTCGCCGGCGTCGAATACGAACACCCGCAACGACACGCCGATCTGCGGAGCGGCCAGACCGACCCCGGGTGCGGAGTACATGGTCTCGGTCATGTCCTCCACCAGTCGCCGCAGCTCGTCGCCGCCGTTCACCGCGGACGCCGGAGCGGCGACCAACCGCAGCACCGGATCGGGATAGACGCGGATCGGGAAGATGGCCATCGGGCAGCGAGGTTAGGCAACGATCGGCCGCCGCCGATCACCGTCGCCCGTCGCCCGTCGCCCGCCAGACAGATCCGGCCTCCGATCTCCTGCCTCTGCCTCACAGCTCCATCGGATCCGCATCCACCCGCACCCGCACTCCCGCCTCTCGCCATCGCCCCACCAGCTCGCGCAACACCACCCGGGCGGCGCCGAGATCCCGCCCCTGGACCAGCCAGCGCCATCCTCCGCCGGCGGGCGCCGGCCCGTGGACCTCGGCCCGCCCTTCCAGGACCCGGCCCGGCTCGGCGCCATCGAGAGCACCTACCGCTTCCAACGCCAGCACCTCGCCTCCTGGAGGAAATCCCAGCGCCGCACGGCGTTGGGCATCGGCCCGCACCGCCCCAACCGGATCGCCGTCGCGCAGGGCGCGGTGCACCGGGTGCTCGGGATCGACCGTCTGGATGATCGCCCGCCGCCCCCTTCCCGGCCCAGCTGCCGCCACCGCCCTCCCCAGCAGTCGCAGGCCATCCTCAGCTGCCCGATACGACGGGGCAAGGAGCGGCCCGTCGCCGTCCAGGACCACCGTGAGGTCCACCGCCAGCCCGGGGAGGTCGCGCTCGGTTCCCACCACGAACTGGGCGCCGGAACCCGCCACCCCGACTCGGTCGCGGGAGACGACCCGTGCCACATCGGCGACGATGCGGGCCACCGAAGCGCCCAGTGCCTCGAATCGGCGCCCTCCGCACGAAGCACACGCTGCGGTGTCGGCTCCACAGCGCGGGCAGACGGTGGCATCGCCCGGTGCTGCGCCACATTGCGGGCATCGCCGCAGAGTGCGGCAGCGCACACAGCGCTGCGCCCCGGTGCGGCGGTGGGTGAAGAGCAGCACCCGCCGCTCGCCGGCGGCCCGCAGCGCCGCCGCGGTCTCGGGGGCGATCAGCCCCGCACCGGGCGGTTCGGCGCGGCGGTCGACCAGGTCGACCAGACCCCAGGGACGGCCCGCCACCTCGACTGTGGACCGCTCCAGGGCCTCGGCGGTCGGGACCACCTCGGTCAGCACCACCGAGAACCGCTCGGCTACGGCACGGCGCAACAGGAGATCGCGGGCGTGCAGAGTCGGAGTGGCCTTGTCCTTGAGTCCGCGGCGACCCTCACCGAGCACCACCGCCAATCCGGGGGCAGCCATCGGCCAGGCGGCGATCTCCCGGGTGCCCACCACCAGGGTGCCGGGTATGGTCGCCAGGGCGGTCCAGGCGGCGGTCACCGCGGCCGCACCCCGTTGGGACTCCGCCACCGGCACCTCGCGATCCAGACGAATCGAGAGGGCCGTGGCGATCGCATCGGTCTCCGCCACCGTCGGCGCCACTACGATGGCGCTGCGGCCGGCGCCGAGCACCGGAGCCAACACCTCGGCGACCATGTCGTCCCAGGGAGCCGGGCCCACGATCAGCCTGGTCCGGTGATGGCTCCCGCGGGGGCCGATGGGGGCAGCAGCGCCCCTGGCGAGATTCGGGGGGGTGGCCTTGGCGAGCATCGCCGAGACCGGGGAGACGTAGTGCATCGCCGCCCATCGCAGCACTCCGAGCAGGGCGCGATCGAATACCGCCACCTCACCCGACCGTGCCAGGATCTCGCGGAGACGAGGGCGGGGCGGCTCGCCGAGCGCCACCACCCAGCCCCGCACCCTCCTTCCCCCGAGCGGTACCCGGACCACCGCCCCCACGGTGAGTTCCATGCCCTCCGGCACCGCATAGGCAAAGCCGTCATCGACGGCGAACGAGGGAACGTCGGGAACGACGCGGGCAACGCCGGTCAGCGCGGGCGCACCTCGAGCACCAGGTCCCACAACCCGTGGGCGATAGCGTCCTTCGACTGCCGCGGCCACTCCTCGGTCCGGCCGCCAGCGACGAACACCGTCACCGCGTTCTCGTCGGATCCAAACCCGATGCCTGGGGCGCTCACATCGTTGGCCACCAGCACGTCCACGCCCTTGTCGGCGAGCTTGGCGCCACCGGCGGCGGTGTCACCCGTCTCGGCGGCGAAGCCGACCACGAAGGGCCGCGGCGTCATCGCCACCACCCCGGCGAGTATGTCGGGAGTGGGCTCCAGCTCGATCTCGGGGACCCCGGCGGACCGCCGGAGCTTGGTCGGGGCGGGACTCACCGGACGGAAGTCGGCGACCGCGGCCGCAAGCACCGCCACGTCGCATCCCGACGCGGCTCTCCAGACCGCCGCCGCCATCTCGTCTGCGGTCTCGACATAGATCGGTGTGATACCGGGATGAAGTGGGGCGGTCGCCGTCGTCACCAAGGTCACCTGGGCGCCGCGACGGGCTGCCGCCAGTGCGATGGCGTTGCCCATCTTGCCGCTGGAGCGGTTCCCCAGGAAGCGCACCGGGTCGACTGGCTCCCGGGTTCCGCCGGCGCTCACCACCACCCCCCACCCGGAGAGGTCGGCGCCGCGCAGCGCCGCCGCCACCGCCTCGACGATCACCTCGGGCTCCGCCATACGCCCGGTTCCCTCGTCGCCCCCGGCAAGGGGCCCGGACACGGGTCCCACCAGCAGGGTGCCATCGTCATCGAGGACCGCAATGTTGCGTCGGGTGGCGGGGTGCTCCCACATCTCGGTGTGCATCGCCGGGGCAACCACGACCGGCCCGGTGAACGCCAGAATGGTGGCGACCAGGAGGTCGTCGCTCTCCCCCGAGGCCATGCGGGCGAGAGTCGAGGCAGTGGCGGGGGCCACCACGACCGCCTCGGCCCAAGCAGCGAGCTCGGTGTGGGGTGAGACAGCCTCCGCCCCGAAGAGCTCGGTCTGCGGCGGTGATCCGGTGATCGCGGCCATGGTCTGGGGGCCGAGGAACTCGAGGGCCGATCGGGTCATGATCACCCGGACGGTGGCTCCTGCCTCGACAAGGCGGCGGGCGAGGTAGGCGGATTTGAAGGCGGCGACTCCCCCGGTGACACCAAGGATGATTCGCCGTCCGGCGAGCATCGCGCTACTCGCCGGCGTCGACGACGACCTTGTCGGCGGCGATCTCCTCGAAGGCGATCGAGAGCGGCTTGCGGGACAGCGAATGCACCTGCGGGGGCACATAGCTGCCGATCCCGTCGCCGAGCTGGTTGAAGTAGGAGTTGATCTGACGCGCCCGGCGAGCGGCGAGCACCACGAGGGTGAAGCGTTCGCCGGTGCGCTCGAGAACGGTCTCGATGGGCGGATCGATCATCATGGAAGGGCCACCAGGTGGTCGGGGACCCTCTGAGTATACCGGTGGCAGCACCGGGTCAGACACACTCTCGCCCTGGCAGTAACCCACCGGGGGCGCCGGCCGGGGCAGGTAGCCTGGCCCCCCCTTCGCGAGGAGCGATCGTTGCGCCGGTTCAGTTCCCGCCAACCGGCGAGCGGCGTCTGGGCGGCCTCGTGAGCCCCGGCGGCGCCTCGACCAAGGTCGCCATCGCCGGCCAGGTGGGCAGCGGCAAGTCGACCGTCACCCGGCTGATGTCGGTCGGAACCGGCTGGAGGCGCTTCTCCACCGGTGAGTTGTTCCGAGGCATCGCCGCGGCGCGCGGGATGACGCCGCTCGAGCTGAACGTGTTCGCCCGCAACCACCCAGAAATCGACGACGAAGTGGACGGCAGGCTGGCTGCCCTTGCCGACGAACCTGCGTCGCTGGTGATCGACTCGCGCATGGCATGGCACTTCGTACCGACTGCCTTCAAGGTGTATCTCACGGTCGACGCCCTGGTGGGGGCCGAGCGCATCTTCTCCGCCGCCCGCGCCGATGAGCGCTACTCCTCCATCGCCGAGGCTGCCGCCCAGTCGGCGGCCCGTGAGCAGGAGGAGGCCGAACGGTACATGCTGCTCTACGGGGTCGACAACGAGAACTGGCGCAACTATGACCTGGTGATCGACACGACCCACTGCCCACCAGACGAGGTGGTGTCCCGGATCATGACGATGCTCACCCCGGCGCCGCCCCGTCTGTCCCCACGGCCCCGCTGCCTGCTCTCGCCCCGCCGACTCCTCCCCAGCGCCGACGGCGACGCCTCATCCGAGATCGGCGTCGCCGTGGCCGGCGAGAGCACCGTGATCGTGACCGGGCATGAAGCGGTGGGGGCCGCCCTGGCTGTGGCGGCGGGGCTGGTGGAGTCGCGGCTCGACGCCTTCGATACGGAGCCGGTGGCCGGTTACCCGGATGCGGCGAGTTGGGCGGCCGCTGCGGTCACCACCGAGCGAGTCGCCGAGTGGGAACGGCGCCACGCATTTCGCTTCGCGTCGCTGCCCCCATGGGTGCAACGGGCAGGCTGACCCTCAGGTGAGGGCGGCGAGCAACGCCTGCTTCTGGCGCACGCCCAGGCCACGCAGTCGGCGGTTGTCGGCGATGCCGACCTTCTCCATCAGCCGGTACGACTTCACCTTCCCCAGTCCGGGCAGCGCCGTGAGGATCGCCTTCACCTTGATGCCGGCGATTGGCTCCTCATCGGCACGGGCCAACACCTCGGCCAGGGTCAGGGCGCCGGTGCGCAACGCTTCGCGCACCTCGGCGCGCACCCGGCGCACCTCGGCGGCGCGGGCCAGTGCCCGGGCGCGGTCGGCGTCGGTCAGTTCGGGCGGTCCGGTCATCGGTGTCCTCTCCGGAGCAACTCTACGAACCCGACCGGGGACGCCGCGGGGAGGTGGCGTCCTCGCCGCCGCCGATCAGTTCCGGACCATCGACGATCACCACCCCGGCATGGCGCCGCCTGGCCTCGGTGAGCCGCGTAACCGACCCCACCCCATCGGCGATGCCCGTTAGACCAGGGGCCACCTGGGCGAATACCCCGAGGTCGGCCACAGCCCCCATGATCCCGGACGCCCCCGAGTCCGCCGCCAGGCTGGCGATGCGTGACACCAGCTTGCCCCGACTCATCGCCGCCAACGCCGTGGCGACCGCATCGTCCGCCGAGGCGGGGAGGGTCTCGACGGCGACCCTGGCACCGCTGCCGGCCACTGCGGCGACCGCCGACCGTATCCCGGCCGCTCCGGCGGTGCCGGTGACGGTGACCCAGGCAGCGCCGTACCGCGCCAGGCGCACTGTCGCCCGGCCCACCGCGGCGGGGGGGCCGGACAGCGGCATGAGGACGAAGACGGGCGGAGCCGTCTCGTCGAGTGCGGCCACGATCGCCGGACCCGCCTCGATCAACAGCGCGGCGTCAACCGCGCACCCCGCCCTTCCCGACCACTCCCGAGCGGCACGGATGGCGTCTGCTGCGCCGGTGGCGGTGATACGGACGAAGATCTCCAGTGTCACTCCCCCACCGCCCGCTCCACCACCAGGCGAGCGAGAACCCCGTTGACGAATCCACCGGACCGCGCCGTGGAGTAGGTCTTGGCAAGCCGGACCGCCTCCGCGATCACCACCGCCACGGGGGTGCCGGGCCGGTGCCGCAACTCCCACAGCGCCAGACGCAGGACATTGCGATCGACCGGGGGCATGCGCTCCACCCGCCACCCGGTGGCCGTGGCCCCGATCGCCTGATCGAGAGCCTCCCGCTCCGCCCACACCCCGCTCGCCATGTCGGCGGCGCGCCGCGAGACAGCGGAGACATCGGGTTCCTGGCGCCGCTGGTCGGCCTCGTACAGGGCGACCAGCGCCTGATCGCGGGCTTCGGCCGAGCTCACGACACCCGGGTCATGTAGGCCCCGGTGCGGGTGTCCACCTTGATGCGATCTCCTTCGTTCACGAAAAGGGGGACCTGAACCATCAGCCCGGTCTCGAGACGGGCCGGTTTGGTGCCGGCCGAGGAACGGTCGCCCTTCACGCCCGGCTCCGACTCGACCACGAGCAGCTCCACCGAGGTCGGGAGATCCAGCCCCACCAACCTCCCGTCGTAGAACGCCAGGTTCAGCTGGTCGCCATCCTTGAGGTACGAGGGGGCATCTCCCAGCTCCGCCTCAGCGAGGGTCACCTGGCCGTATTCGGCGACGTCCATGAAGTGGAACCCGACATGGTCCCGAAATAGGTACTGGTGGACCCGGCGCTCGACGATCGCTTGCTGCACCTTCTCGTCGGCGCGGAAGGTGCGCTCGACAACCACGCCGCTCTCGATGTTCTTGAGCTTCATCTTCACGAAGGCCCGGCCCTTGCCCGGCTTGACGTGCTGATACTCGACGATCTGGAAGATGCCGTCGTCGAGGTCGAGCGTCATCCCCGGCTTCACATCGTTGGTCGAGATCATGGGATGGAGAACTCCTTGGTCGAACGGGTCAGCACCCGGGATCCGGATGCGGAGACCACCACCATGTCTTCGATGCGCACTCCGCCCTTCCCCGGTAGGTACACCCCGGGCTCGACCGTGATCACGTCGCCATCGGCCAGGGGGTCGTCGTTGTCGCGACGCGCCCACGGCGGCTCGTGGATCTCGAGTCCAACGCCGTGACCGGTGCTGTGGAGGAAGTTCTCCTCGTAGCCAAAGCGCCGCAGCACCGCCCGGCACGCCTCGTCGACGGCCCCGCAGGTCACGCCGGGGGCGACCGCGGCGATACCCGCCTCCTGGGACTCGAGTACCGCGGCATACACCCGGACCATCTCCGCGTCGGGCGTGCCCGAGAGCCATACGGTGCGCGACATGTCCGAGTGGTATCCGTCGACCACGCAGCCGTAATCGAGCAGGAGTAGCCCCCGGCCCACCGCGTTGTGACCGCTGCGGTAATGCGGGATCGAGGCTCCGGCGCCGGCGGCGACGATGGGTTCCCAGGTGGCGCTCTCCGCCCCCTGGGCTCGCATGGCGTCGATCAGTCTCCACCCCAGCTCCCGCTCGCTGGTTCCGGGGTCGGCCACGTTTGCCAATGCGGCAAAGGCGGCGTCACCGGCGGCGGCGGCGGCCGACAGTGCCGCGATCTCTTCGGGGTCCTTGCGCCGCCGGAGTCGCTCCACGGCTCCGGGGCTGGCCACCGGCTCCACACCCGTCTCCCGGGCAAGGTCGGTGGCAAACGACCACATCACCCCGTCCGACTCGAGACCGATCGGACCCAGGCCGGCCGTCGCCTTGCGCAGCACATCCCACAACCCCGATGTGTACACGACCAACTCGCATCCGCTCAGCTCGGCCAAGAGACCTTCGGCCATCTCCCCGTAACGCCCGTCGGTGATGAAGGTCGACTCGCCTCCGGGACGAGCCACGAGGAACCCGTTGGAGCCGGTGAACCCGGTCAGGTACTGGAGATTGGGGAGGCGGGTGACCAGAAGCGGGGTCTGAATGGCCTCGCCCAACGCCTGGAGACGGGCGGCGTGATTCACCGGGTCGATCCTCCGATTCCTACTGCGGCGAGAGCGGCGGTAACGGTAGCGTCGTCCACCGGGGCCACCCGCGGTCGGCCCACCGCCTCGAGCAACACCATGCGCACCTGCCCGCCGTGCCGCTTCTTGTCGCGCAACACCAAATCCCACACCCGGTCGGGGTCGACAGCCGGCGCCTCCACCGGCAGCCCCAGCCGAGCGACGACTACCCGCAACCTCGCCTCACCATCGAACCCGGCGAGTGCGACGGATGCCCGGGCCGCGGCGACCATGCCAACCGCCACGGCCGCACCGTGCGACATCGCCCCTGCCACCTCCAGGGCGTGCCCAATGGTGTGCCCGAAGTTGAGGTGAGCCCGCTCTCCTGTCTCCGTAAAATCGCGCGAGACGATCCCTGCCTTCACCAGAAGGGCCCGTTCGATCACCGCGGCGAGCGGCACCTTCAGCCCATGGCGCTCGTACAGGTCAACCAGAGCGGGGTCGCCGACATATCCCGCCTTGAGAGCCTCTGCCGCCCCGTCGCGGAGCAGGCCCTCGGGGAGACCGGCGAGGACCGCGGTGTCGATCACCACACGATCGGGATGTCGGAATAGGCCGACCTGGTTCTTGGCGTCGAGGTTCAGTCCGGACTTCCCGCCGATCGCAGCATCGACCGCGGCGACCAGCGTGGTCGGGACGAGGCAGATCCGCACCCCGCGCCGGTACACACCGGCGACGAAACCGGCGAGGTCACAGAGGGCCCCCCCGCCCACACCGACGATCAGGTCACCGCGGCCGATCCCGGCGGCTTCGAGCCGGCGGCACACCCGGTCGACCTCGGCCAAAGTCTTCGCCGCCTCCCCGTCCAACACCTCGACCACGACCGAGTCGGCCCCGTCGGCCAGTTCGCCTGCGATCCTGGCAGCGATCTGTGCCGGAACTCCCGGCTGGGTGACGAAGGCGATCCGGTCGCCGGGATGATCGGCGATCACCGAGCCGGAGAGCGAACCCTCCCCGATCGAGACCCGGGTAGCCCCGGCTATGACCAGTTCTGCCATGCCCCCACCACCAATTCGGCTACCTCCTGTGGCGGTTCCCCGGCGGGCACCACGGCGTGGGAGGCGGCGTGATACAGGTCGATCCGCTCGGCAAGGATCGCGGCAAGGCTCTGGGAGGCGCCTGCGTCGAGCAGCGGCCTGCCGTCGCCCGAACCCACCCGAACTTCCAGCACGCCCACCGGCGCCTCGAGAAACACCACCATGCCGTTGGCTCGCATGGCGGCGACGGACTCGGCATCGAGCACCGCCCCGCCGCCGCACGCCACCACCAGGTCGTCGGCACGGGCCGCGGCCTGGAGGATCACGGCGCGCTCCGCGGCGCGGAACGCGGCGAGATCGGCGGAAAACCACTCGGGGACGGCGCGACCGACGTCCGCTTCGATGGCGGCATCGGTGTCGACCACTTGCCACCCCAGCATCCCACCGACCATCGGCGCCACGGTGCTCTTGCCGCTGCCCATCATCCCGACCAGCCAGATCTTCGCCACTCAGAATCCGGCCAGGCGCTGCCGGTACGCCGCCGCGGCCCGCCCGAAGTCCGTGACAGTGTCGCCGCCGAACTGCCGCACCGCCTCGACAGCGAGCACCCAGTTCATCATGTGCTCGGCGACCACACCGGTGGCGGGGACGGCACAGACGTCGGAGCGCTCCCGGAACGCCACCGTGGGCTCCTTGGTCACCACGTCGACGGTGGCAAGAGGCCGCATCAGGGTGCTGAGCGGCTTCGCCGCAACCCTCACCCGGATCGTCTCGCCGGTGGACATCCCTCCCTCGACTCCGCCAGAACGCTGCGTGGTTCGGTAGAACCCCATCGCCCCATGATGAATCTCGTCGTGGGACTCGGACCCCCGACGCCGCGCCAGGTCGGCTCCGTCGCCGACTCCCACCGCCTTTACCGAGGGTATGGACATCATCGCTGCCCCCAGGGCGGCATCGAGCCGGCGGTCCCACTCCGAGTGGCTCCCGAAGCCGGCTGGCACCCCAAAGCCCAGAACCTCGATCTCGCCTCCGAGACTGTCGCGATCGGCGCGAGCGGCATCGATGGCGGCAACCATCGCCGCCTCGGCAGTCCTATCGAACACCCGGACCGGCGAGGCGTCGATCGCGGTCCGGTCGGCCGGCTCTGGTGACCCCGCCGCGGTCACCCCACCGATGGCGACGACATGGCTGATGACCTCGATCCCGATTTCGGCGAGCAGAGTGGCGGCAAGGTGCCCGGCGACCGTCCGGGCGGCGGTCTCCCGCGCCGATGCCCGCTCCAGGATGTCGCGGGCGTCGCGGGTGTCATACTTCAGCATTCCCGCCAGGTCGGCATGGCCGGGGCGGGGCGAGCGCAGCGGGCGGTCGCTCGGGCCCACGCCGGCGGGCGCCATCTCCTCCTCCCAGCGGGGCCACTCGGTGTTGTGCACCAGTACCGCCACCGGGGCGCCGATGGTGGCCCCAAAGCGAACCCCGCCGACGATCTCGAGCCGATCCATCTCGATCTCCATGCGATGGCTTCGACCGAAGCCCAGGCGCCGCCGCGCCAGCGCCTGCGCCAGGCCGTCCGGGGACACTTCGAGCCCGGCAGGCAGCCCTTCCACGATGGTCACCAGCATCGGGCCATGGGACTCGCCGGCGGTGAGAAAGCGCAGCATTTGGACATGGTAAGGCTGGGCCGGTGCGCTAAGTCCCCGAGCGATGAGCGATGAGCTCGCTTTGGGCTAGTTCCCTGTGGGCTGACAGCCGACAGCTCAGAGGCCAATAGCTACTTGAGGATGCTCTGGCCTACTGCCAGGGTGAAGGCGCTTCCCTTGTAGGTGAACACGCCGCCGTTGGCGGTGAGACTCACCACCCTGAAGTCGGTGGCGAAAGTCTCCCCCACCAGCACCGAGTAGGTCTCGCCGTC
>CAYTTU010000113.1:0-3585 GCA_964440905.1 uncultured Acidimicrobiia bacterium
GCCAGCAGCGGCTTGCCCAGCCCCCGGCCGATGAACTCGGGCGCAAGACCGAAGTGGAGGAGCTCCACTTGGCCGGGCACCCGGCGATCGAGTTCGAACATCCCGGCCGGCGTTCCGCCCACATACATCACATACACCTCGACCAGCGGGTCGCCGATCAGGGCGTCGAGAGCGGGGTCGTCCATGGCGGAGCGCTCTACCCAGCCCCACTGCGTCCCGACCGCGGCGTACAGGTACCGGTAGAAGGCAACAGTCGGCTGATCGAGTCGGAGCAGCATCACACCGCGATAGGGTCGAGCCACCGACAGCAAGGGCCGCGACCGCATCTCCAGGTAGGTCACGATCAGCTCGGCCACGACATCTCCAGTGCCGAGGTCATCGCGCCCCGATGGTGACCAGCACTGGCCGGTGCGCCGAGCCGAACGCCGGGCCGGTGCGGCGATCCGCAGCAGCAAGCCCCGAGGTGTGCAGCACGTGATCGATCGGGATGGCGAGCCACCCCCATCCGTCGGGCCAGGAAGGCTGCAGACCGGCACCACGCATCGTGTCGCTCAGACCGCCGTGGCGGCGTAGGTTGCGGAAGGCGTGCGACCAGGGAGCGGCGTTGAGGTCACCCACCAGCACCACCTCACCGGGGCGGGACTGCACCCAGTCGGCTGCGGCGGCAAGGATGGAATCACGGCGCGCCGATCGCTCCGCGGTGGTCGGTGAAGGCGGGTGCACCCCGATCACATCGACCCGCTCCTCGCCGAGGTCGAGACTCACCGCCGCCGCCTCGCCTCCGATAACCACCTCGACTGCCCCGGGGCGCAGTTCGGGCCGGGCGAGCACCGTCACGCCGGCGATGCGGCCCCGGGGGACCACCGCGACGATCTGCAGCGGAAGATCGGCAGCCCGAATCGCATCCTCCCACTCGAAGGACGATTCGAAGATGAATACGACATCGGGATCCTCGACCGCGATGAACTCGGCGACGGCCGTGCGGTTGGGGTTGCTGATGCCGACGTTGAAGGTGAGCACCTCGATGCTGGCGTCGCCGGAAAGGCGATCGTCCCCCCAAACCAGGTAGGGGGCGACCAACGCGAAGTTGACCGCGGCAGTCACCAGCAGCACGGTGGCGATGGCTCGGTTGCCCAGCAGGGCGATGCTCCCCAGGACGAGCAGGGCCAGGCCCTGTTGCGGCCGAAAGTTCGCCGCCAGGTCGAGGATCCAATGAGCCGATCCGAAGAAGCCGCCAACCGACAACACCGCCACCGGGAAACCGATGACCGCAGCCACACCGCCGATGAGCCGCGCCGGTCGCACCGCCGGGGCGGGCGCCCCGGCCGTGTAGTTCAGTTCCGCCCCCGGTACCCGCTGATCAGTGCCCGGTAGAACGCCACGGCGCCTGCGGCGTCCGCCACTGCGACGCGCTCTCCGGTGCCGTGGATCCGACCCAGGTCGGCGAGAGAAGTGGTGAGTGGGGCGAACCGGCAGACGGCATCGGAGATCGGCACGAAGTAGCGGGAGTCGGTGGCGCCCAGCAGGATCCACGGTGCCACCACTGCCCCAGGGAACACGGCCCGAGCGGTGGCGGCGACATGCCCGAATCCGGAACCGTCGATCGGAGTGAGCGCGCCGGGATCCAACCCATGGCCGAAGTCGACGGGCCGCACCCGGATGGAGTCGCCCACCAGGGACCGGACGTGATCGAGCACCCCCGCCGAGGTGTCGCCGGGAAGGATGCGGAAGTTGACGATCGCGGTCGCCTCCTGGGGAAGGACGTTCGACTTCACCCCGCCCCGGATGACGGTGGCGGCCGCCGTGGTGCGGATCAGGGCGTTGGTGTGTGGCGCCCGGGACAGGAGCCGCTCCACCAAGTGACGGCTCACCGTCAGGTTCCTCAACAGCACGCCACGCAGTCCACCGATCGTTCCCGACAGCACCTCGAGGAAGGGACGCTGCACGTCGAGACGTGCGGGCAGGGGATGTTCCTCGATCGCCCTCACCGCCGCAGCCAGCCTTCCCACCGCGGTGCTCGCCGGGGGAATCGACGAGTGACCGCCCTCGCCCACTGCCGTGATCTCGACATCGAGCGACGCCTTCTCCCCGATCCCGATCAGCGCGAGTGGTCCCACCCCGGGGAAGAGGCCGGACACCACGGCACCACCTTCGTCGACCACCAGCCCCAGCCTCTTTCCGGCGGTGGCCAGTCGCCGGGCGATCACCGCAGCACCCCGGGTCCCACCGACTTCCTCGTCGTGACCGAACAGAAGGTGGATCGTCGGACCGGGGGCAAAACCCAGTTCGAGCAGGCCTTCCACTGCCTCGAGAATCGCGATCAGCGAGCCCTTGTCGTCGATCGCTCCGCGACCCCAAAGATGCTCACCAGCCACCGCACCCGAGAACGGCGGCTGCTCCCAGGCGTCCTCGGTTCCGGGTTCGACCGGCACCACGTCCTGATGGGCCATCAGCAGCAGCGGTGTCGCATCGGGGTCGGCGCCGGGCCAGGTGTAAAAGAGTGTGTGTTCCCCGACGACCTCCCGGCTCAATCGGGCGTGGACATTCGGGTAGGTCGACTCGATGAACCGGCGCATATCGGCGAACACCTCAGGATCCACCCCGTCCTCGGTGGACACGGTGGGGATGCGAATCGCGGCGGCAAGGTGATCGAGGAAGCGACCGGCAACCTCGCGATCGGCGCCGGTCCGTGTGACGGGTGGTGGCAATTTGGAATCGGAGCGGCCTCGCCAACGCCTTCGCAGGGCGGTGGCAGCGGCGGCACCCACTCCGACCCCCACCACGAGACCGGTCTTCTTCCGGGAAGTCACGGGGGAATGGTACGGGAACGCGACCGGTGTGGGGTGGGCCCCCTGTTACCAGTTGCCAGTTGCCAGTTGCCAGTTGCGAATCTGAGTCTTGCTGATGGGCTATCTGGACTTCACCAAGTACTTGCGCAGGGCTCCCAGCATGCGACGGACTTCAGCGAGCTCATCAGCGATAAGCACCCAGTCGGTGTGGGCTAGGTAGCGGAGGTCACGCGCCAACACCAGGTGGTCTTCGGCTTCGTTGACGGATCCAAGGGCATAGTTGAGGAATCGGGCGTAGTCGGGCCGGCTGCCCCTGCCCGCGCCCTCAGCGATATTCGCGGCGATGGACGCGGTGGCGCGCCGGGTCTGCGAGGTCAACGCGAACAGCTCGTGAGGTGGATACGAGTCGGTCACCCGGTAGACGGCAAGCCGGAGGTCATGGGCCCGACGCCAGACCTCAAGTGATCGATAGTCGCTCACTCACCAATCCTGCGGAACCGACCGCCGATGTCAACCCCTTCGTCTTGGCCTGGTAACTGGTAACTGGCAACTGGTAACTGGCACGAACTCGTGTCGATCGCGACCGTAATGTCTGCCAATGCACTGGCTCGACCGGGCGGCGCAGTTGTCGGCGGCGCGGACTCCGGCCAACAAACGACCCTTCAATCTCGGATGGGGCGATCCGGCGGTCGTGCAGTGGTACCTGGAGAACGCCCGCACGGTCCCGCCGATTGCCGAGATCGAGGTACGGACCCGTCCCGCCCGCCGCGCCGGCGAAGTCGTGCTGCGCGATCTG
>CAYTTU010000114.1:0-4590 GCA_964440905.1 uncultured Acidimicrobiia bacterium
TCCGTCACTGTCGAACGCAAGGTGGGGGCGCCCCCCGCCGAGGTCTATCGCTACCTCACCAAGTCCACCCTCATCGCCGAGTGGCTGTGTGACGTCGCCCTGGCGACGGCGCACCCCGGGGGCCGGGTCTACTTCGGGTGGAACGACGGCGCCGGGGTGGTGGGCAACTTCACCGAACTGCAGCCCGGCGAGAAGGTCGGCTTCACCTGGAGCGGGACCGGGATCCCGGGACCCGGTGAGGTTGCGATCGTGCTCACAGCGGACGGCAAGGGCACCAAGGTCGCGCTCACTCACTCGTGGACCGAAGACGTCGACCACGCCAAAGGCGTATCCGCCCGCTGGGAGCGGGGTCTGGAGAACCTGGCCTCGGTGATGGAGACCGGTCACGACCTCCGTTTCACCCGCCGCCCGATGATGGGGATCATGGTCGATGCCGAACTCACCCCGGAGCGCGCCGCCAAAGACGGCATTCCGGTGCAGGCCGGGGTGGTGATCGGGAGCGCCTCCGAGGGAATGGGGGCTCACGCCGCCGGTCTCACCGGTGGCGACGCCATCACCAGCCTCGGGGGAACGCCCATCACCGGGTTCTCCTCGGTCGGGGTGGCACTGCAACCACACCGCGCCGGGGAGACGGTCGAGGTCGTCTTCTACCGCGGTGCCGAGGAGCACCGGGTGCCGATGACCCTCTCGGGCCGGCCCATGCCCGAGGTGCCCGCCACCGCCCACGCCCTGGCCGGCTTCGTGCGGGAGTTGTTCGACTGGGTGGATGCGGAGCTGGATGCCTGCTTCGCAGGTGCCGACGAACCCGAGGCGATGGCCAAGCCAACCCCCGAGGAGTGGAGCGCCCGCGAGGTGGTCGCCCATCTGCTCGACGGCGAGGGCGACTTTCACGGCTACATCGCCGACCTGGTGCAGGGGGTGGAGCGGATCGCCGACGGCCCGCTCGACAATTCGGAACTGCGGGTGCGGGTCACCGCCGGCTCGTACACCGGATACCGGGAGATGCTGGAGTCCTACAAGCGTCTCGAGGAGCAGACCGTGGCGCTGCTCGCCGGTCTCCCCGACGAGTTCGTGGCCCGCAAGGGATCGTTCTGGCGCCTCGCCTACGGCTACACCCAGGCCCGGACGCATTACGAGGAGCACTTCGCCCAGATCAGGGCGGCGATCGAGTCGGCGCGATAGAGCGATTCCTCAGCGCTGGGGGCCTTCTGTCGATCGGAAGCCGGTTTCCCTCCGACCCGCTTTTCGCGCTTTCCGGCCACTTTTGCGCCCCGAAACCAGCCACCTCTATACTCCGTGGCCGCGACTTAGGTCCCGACGCCCTTCTCTGTGAAGAGCAGCCCGGCGGCATGCCTGCCGGGCTACGCCGCTGAGAGGGGCGGGTTCGAACGAGTCGGCGTCTCCCCCAGGGGGCGAGGAGCCGGCTGACGCACGAGCAGCGCAGTGCCCTTGGGGCTGCGCTGCCCACGACAACGACATAGCGGAAGAGGGCACGAGTGCCGACGATCCAGCAGCTGGTCCGCGAGGGCCGCGCATCGAAGCCGAAGAAGGAGAAGACTCCGGGTCTCGCCGGCGCGCCGCAACGTCGCGGCGTCTGCACCCGCGTGTACACGGTCACTCCCAAGAAGCCCAACTCCGCTCTGCGCAAGGTCTGCCGGGTGCGCCTCTCCACCGGCACCGAGGTCACCGCCTACATCCCCGGCGAGGGCCACAATCTCCAGGAGCACTCGATCGTCCTGATCCGTGGCGGCCGGGTGAAGGACCTCCCTGGTATCCGCTACAAGGTCGTCCGCGGCACCCTCGATGCCGCCGGCGTATCGGCTCGCAAGCAGGCCCGTTCCCGCTACGGGGCGAAGAAGGGCTAGAGAAATGCGCCGCGCCCCCTCCGAACCACAGCGCCTCGAACCGGATCCGGTGTTCCGGAGCGTGCTGGTCACCCAATTCATCAACAAGATCCTCTGGAAGGGCAAGAAAGACAAGGCGCGTGACATCGTCTACGGCGCGTTGGAAATCGTGGAGAAGCGCGCCGGCCAGGACCCGATCACGGTCCTGAAGAAGGCGGTCGACAACGTCCGTCCCGCCGTCGAGGTGCGCTCCCGCCGGGTCGGCGGCTCCGCCTACCAGGTGCCGGTCGAAGTCCGCCCCCGCCGCTCGAGCACGCTTGCGGTCCGCTGGATCGTGGACTTCGCACGCAAGCGCCGCGACAAGGAAATGGCCGAGCGCCTTGCCAACGAGATCCTTGATGCCTCCTCGCGCCAGGGCGCTGCCTTCAAGCGCAAGGAAGACGTCCACAAGATGGCCGAATCCAACAAGGCATTCGCCCACTACCGCTGGTAACCCGATGAGTAACGACGCGCTCCATCACCTTCGTCAGTACCCGCTGAGCCGGACCCGAAACATCGGGATCATGGCTCACATCGACGCGGGCAAGACGACCACGACCGAGCGCATCCTCTACTACACGGGCAAGACCTACAAGATGGGCGAGGTCCACGAGGGCGCTGCCGTCATGGACTGGATGGAGCAGGAGCAGGAGCGCGGAATCACCATCACCTCCGCCGCCACCACCTGCTTCTGGAAGGACACCTGGATCAACATCATCGACACGCCGGGTCACGTCGACTTCACGGTCGAGGTGGAGCGGTCGTTGCGGGTGCTCGACGGCGCGGTGGCGGTATTCGATGCCGTGGCTGGTGTTGAGCCGCAAACCGAGACGGTGTGGCGCCAGGCCGACCGCTACAAGGTTCCCCGCATCTGCTTCATCAACAAGATGGATCGCATCGGCGCCGACTTCTTCGGGGCGGTCGAGTCGATCAGAGTTCGCCTCGATGCCCGCCCGGTCCCGCTGCAGCTCCCCATCGGTGCCGAGTCGGAGTTCAAGGGTGTGGTCGACCTCATCGAGATGAAGGCCCACATCTGGCCCGACGACAGCGGCGAGGCGTGGGAGACGGTCGACATTCCCGCCGAATTCGTGCAGTCGGCCAACGAATGGCGCCACAAGATGCTCGACGCCTGCGCCGAGGTCGACGAGAAGCTGCTGGAGAAGTACCTCGAGGATCTGGAGATCTCCCCCGACGAGATCCGTGCCGCCATCCGCAGCGCGGTCCTGCACAACGTCTTCGTCCCGATCCTCACCGGCGCCGCCTTCAAGAACAAGGGTGTGCAGCCGCTCCTCGACGCGGTGTCGCTCTACCTGCCCAGCCCGGTGGACCTGCCTCCGGTGGTGGGGTTCAAGCCTGGCGATGAGAACAACGTGATGGAGCGCAAGCCCGCCGACAACGAGCCGTTCTCGGCGATCGCCTTCAAGATCATGTCCGACCCCTACGTCGGCAAGCTCACCTACATGCGGGTGTACTCCGGTCACCTCGCCAAGGGTGACACCGTCCTCAACTCCACCAACGGTAAGAAGGAGCGCATCGGCCGGCTGCTGCGGATGCACGCCAACCACCGCGAGGACATCGACGACGTCTTCACCGGCGACATCATCGCCGTGGTCGGGGCCAAGCTCACCACTACCGGGGACACCCTTACCGACCCCACCCACCCCATCCAGCTGGAGTCGATGACCTTCCCCGCTCCGGTGATCCACATCGCCATCGAGCCCAAGACCAAGTCCGACCAGGAGAAGCTCGGTGAGGGGCTGCATCGCCTCGCTGAAGAGGACCCCACCTTCCTGGTACGCACCGACGAGGAGACCGGCCAGACGATCATCGCCGGGATGGGCGAGCTGCACCTCGAGGTGCTGGTCGACCGCCTGCGCCGCGAATTCAAGGTGGATGCCAACGTCGGTCGCCCCCAGGTGGCCTACCGCGAGACCATCAAGCGGGCCGTCAAGGACGTCGTATACCGCCACATCAAGCAGACCGGCGGCAAGGGCCAGTTCGCCCACGTGGTGATCAACCTGGAGCCCACCGGCCCCGGCGGCGGCTACGAGTTCGTGGACCAGGTCAAGGGCGGCAAGGTCCCCAAGGAGTACATCCCGGCGGTGGACGACGGGATCGAGGCCGCCCTTGAGTCCGGCGTGCTCGCCGGCTACCCGATCGTCGACGTGCGCGCCATCCTGGTGGATGGCTCCGCCCACGCCGTCGACTCTTCGGAAATGGCTTTCAAGATCGCCGGTTCGATGGCACTGCAGGACGCGGCTCGCAAGGCTGGCCTGGTGTTGCTGGAGCCGGTGATGAAGGTCGAGGTGGTGACGCCCGAGGAGTTCATGGGCGACGTCATCGGTGACCTCAACTCTCGTCGCGGACAGATCGGCGACATGGGTCAACGGGGCAACGCCCGGGTGATCACCGCCGTCGTCCCGCTCGCGGAGATGTTCGGTTACGCCACCGACCTGCGGTCACGCACCCAGGGTCGGGCGGCCTACACGATGCACTTCGATTCGTACATGCCGGTACCGGACAACATCGCCGCCGAAGTGGTGGCGAAGGTCCGCGGCGAGTGATCCAGGAGGTCAGACGCGATGGGTAAGGAGAAGTTTGAGCGGTCGAAGCCTCATGTGAATGTGGGGACGATGGGTCATATTGATCATGGGAAGACGACGTTGACGGCTGCGATTACGAAGGTGTTGTCGGAGTCGGGGATTTC
>CAYTTU010000115.1:0-13122 GCA_964440905.1 uncultured Acidimicrobiia bacterium
CCCCGATGCGCACCCGCAAACAGACCCGTGAAGCCGGGGGAATGCCCCGGTGGATCACCCCGTTGCTCTTCGAGATCGTCGGCATCGTCATCGGGCTGTTCGTGGTGTACCACGTGGTAAGGGCTCTGCGCGGCCTCATCATCATCCTTCTGATCAGCCTGTTCCTGAGCATTGCCCTCGAACCGGGAGTGAACTTCTTGGCCCGCAAGGGCTGGCGGCGCGGTGCCGGGACCGGGGTGATGTTCGCAGCGTTGGTCTTAGGGGCGGGCACCTTCGTAGGCCTGATGATCCCGCTCATCGTCGATCAGGTGAGACTGCTGGTGGCACGGTTTCCCGAGTACATCGAACAGCTCTCCGACTTTGCGGCGCGCTTCGGCATCGACTTCACCGGCGAGCACCTCTCCGAGGCCGCGGGTGAGGTCGGGGGTGACCTGAGGACCTTCGGCAACGACATCGCCGGGAGCATCTTTGGGGTGGGCCAGGCGTTGCTCAACACTGTGTTCCAGCTGCTCACCATCGGCCTGTTCACCTTCTACATGACGGCGGAAGGCCCCCGGATGCGCCGCTCGCTGTGCTCGCTGCTGCCCCGCGACGCACAGCTCGAGGTGCTGCGAATCTGGGACATCGCCATAGACAAGACCGGCGCCTACTTCTACACCAGGACGCTGCTCGCAGGGATCTCGGCGACGCTGGCGTGGGGAGTCTTCGCCCTCATCGGGCTCGACTTCCCAGTGGCGCTGGCGCTGTGGATGGGAATCATCTCGCAGTTTGTGCCGGTGATCGGGACCTATCTGGGTGGGGCGCTGCCGCTGATCATCGCCCTGCTCGACAGCCCCGGCAAGGCGATCGCCGTGGTGGGCTATGTGGTCGTGTATCAGCAGATCGAGAACTACCTGCTCGCACCCAAGCTCACCGCTCGCACGATGTCGCTGCACCCCGCGGTGTCCTTCGGATCGGCCATCGCCGGCGGGACGCTGATGGGGGTGCCAGGGGCCTTGATGGCTCTTCCGGTGGTGGCGACCCTCCAGGCGTTCATCGCCACCTACATCGAGCGCTACAAAGTGGTCGACTCCCCGCTCACCGAGGAGCCACTCCCAAGGGTGGACGACTAGCGAGTGCCGGCGCTAAGGGGGTAAGCGAATAGGTCGCTGGCTCCATCAGGTTTCGGCTTGCCACAAGCCGAAACCTGATCCCGGGGCGAGCCTATTCGATCAGCCCCTAGGCCGCGGCGCGGCGCGCCGGGTCGGGCAGGGTCAACTCGAAGATGCTGGCGTCGTCGTAGCGGTAGGTCAGGTCGCCTCCCATCAGAAGGGCGAGACGGCGAGATACGGGAAGCCCCAGTCCGATCGACCCCGGCATGGCGGCATCGCCACCGGCGCGGGTATACGGCTGAAACACGTCTTCCCGATCGGCCGCGGGAATGCCTGGCCCATCGTCGATGACCCGAAGGAAGATCCCGGTGGCGTTGCGCCCCGCCTCGATGGCGACATTGGGTCCGCCATATCGCCGCGCATTGGTGAGCAGGTTGCGCACGATCTGGCGGAGGCGCAGCGGGTCCGCCCAGGCCAGCACCCGGCCCGGGATGCGCATCTCTGGCTGCAGCCCGCCGGGGTTACTGGCGATCATCCGAAACACCTCCTCGCGCAGATCGAGCACCTCGGGCCGCACTGCCAGGGTGTCGTCGCTGCGAGCTGCCACCAGCAGATCATCCACGATGTTGGACAGCTCCCGGCTCTGCTCGGCGATATAGGACACGAACTGGTCGACCTCCTCGGGGGCAAACTCGCGGGAGTGGTCGCGTAGCTCGAATGCCATGCCAAGGATCGTGGTGATCGGTGTGCGCAACTCGTGGGACACCGAGGCGATCAGCTCGTCCTTCGAGGCGAGGATCGAGGCAAGCCTGCGTTCCGCCTCACGGATCGCCGACACATCGGCGATGGCAACCACCACGTGTCCCAGGTCGAGCGACCCATCGCCGCGGCGCGCCGAGGCCCACGACAGAACCAGGTCGAGGGGGCGCCCGTCGACGGTGGAACCATTCACCTCGAGGGTGAGATGGTCGCGGTCCTCCCAGATGGCAACGAACTGCTCGACGAACGAGGCGAGCAGCTGCGGGGAGGGGCGGTGCGGCACCACCTTGATCAGTGCTTCGGCGGCGGAGGTGGCCGAGATCAGTCCAACGCCGGCGGGGTTGACGTCGGTGTAGCGAATCCGGGTAAGCAGAACCTGTGCCTCGTCGGGATGACGGGTGAGGTGGTGACGCAGGTCGGAGACCCCTGCGGCCCTCAGCTCGTCGAGTCGCTCATAGACCGCGGTGAAGTCTTCTTCCCAAATGGCGATGGGGGCGAGGTCGAACACCGCCCGGAATCGCTCGGCGTTGGACCGGGATGCCTCCTCGATCTCTCGCCGCTGGCTGACATCCTCGACCGATCCCTCGAGATACACCACCCGATCGGACTGATCGCGCACCGCTTGGGCAAAGCCCCGCACCCAGATCAGGGTTCCGTCCGCCGTGGCCATGCGGTGGGCAAATCGTCTTGGCGCGGTGTCGTCCAGGAGGCCTGCCATGAATCCGCGCCACTCGTCGGGCGACTCGTGCAGGTCGGCAATGGAAACTCCGTTGAGCTCGGTGGGCTCGCGGCCCAACATGCGGCACATCGCCGGGTTGGCGTCGATCATCTCCCCAGCCGGATCGGTGCGAAACAAACCCACGGGGACCCGGCGGAAGATCTCGAGGCGGATCCGGTCGGAATCCTCCAGTGCTTGCTTGGTGAGCGACACTGCCAGCACCCCGAAGACGGAGCACATCCCGGCGATCACCAGGTTGACCAGAGTGTCGGCCAGAGTGCCGTATCCGAGCGCCGGCCAGATCAGCTGGGCGAAGAGCAAGACGACGTAGAAGCCCAGGAAGCGGCGCCGTCCGGATCCGGGAAGCAGCAATCCCCCGATCATGGCGATCACCGCCATTGCTGCCCAGAGACCGCCTCGCACCATCGGCGGAGTGATGGCACCCCCGGCGAACACCGCGGCGAGCGCCATGTACAGGATCAGACCGGCGCTGTCTGAGTGGCGTTGCAGCTGGAACGCGCTGGTCGCTCCGATGATTAGCCACAGACCCGCCATCACCAGGTAGGCGTATTCGCCCGTGACGAAGAACACCACCACATACACCATCGCCCCCAGGAGGCTCAGCCGGATGCCGACCTTCATCGCCCACACGTTGAGCTCACGCCACAGCGCCAGGGTGCTCTTGTCGCGCATCGGGATGCGCAGCCGAGAGCGCGGCCGCTGGGGCAAATCCATACCTTTCCTATCGGCCCCGAAACCCCGGGCTTGACGAACCAACCTGTTGGCAGGCCGGAGGAGCTTGGCAGTCAGGCGGCCTTCCCGGATCGGAAACCGCTTACCCCAAAGGAGCTAGCACTAGAGCGGTTGTGACCCCGGTTGAGAGCTTCAGGACCAGAATGCGATTCGACTCCGACTCCAAACTCTGAACTCCAAACTCCGAACTACAACCCTCAGACGGGGCGGATGCTCACCGGGACGCCGTTGAGCACCGCATTCCCCGATGGGGCGTCGACCATTGCGGCGTCGATCAGTGCGTTGAGGTTGGCGCCGGGATTCCGGGAGGCGACGCTGAGGGCGGCCCCGGGATCATCGTGACCCCAGCCGTGGGGAAGGCTGGCTACTCCCGGCATCATCTCCTCGCTCACTGCAACTACTGCGGTAACCCGTCCCGCCGCCGACTCGACCACCGCGGCGCCTCCGTCGGAGAGACCGAAACGGGCAGCGTCGATCGGGCTCACCAGTAGTGCGCTGCGGTTCCGCCCCCGCATCAGGGAGGGGACGTTGTGCATCCACGAGTTGTTCGAGCGCAGGTGGCGGCGCCCGATCACCACCATGTCCGGGGCGGGTTCGGCGACTCGGGCCTGCAACCGGGGTAGGTCGGCGACGATCTTCTCCGGTGCAACCTCGATCATTCCGTCGGCGGTCGAGAGCAGTTCGGGGAGACGGGACTCGAGTGATCCCAGGTCGATGCCATGCGGCTCGGCCTCCAGGGCGGCGAGCGTCAGTCCCTCACGAGCGCCGAAAGCATCGCCGTAGGGGCCGGTGCGGAGCAGGTAGTCGAGGATCCGCTCCGGCCCTCGCCGCGGCTCCAGGGCGGCCATGATCTCCCCGGGATCCCGGCCTGAGATCGGTGACTCCATGTCGGCGACATCGCGCCCCACCTGCGCCGCCATCCCGATTTCATCGAGCATGGCGACGTCGGCGTCGGCTCCCAGACCTGAAGCGATGGCGGTAAGGCGCAGCAGGATCTGCCACTCATCGGGACGCCCGTCGGTGACCGGGAGCGTCGGCGGCGAGTAGTTGGCCACATTGCGTACCGAGAGCTGCCAGAAGGCCAGGTCGTAGTGACTCCGCTCCAGGTGTGATGGCGGGGGCAGGATCACGTCGGCGTGGCGGGTGGTCTCGTTGCGATACGGATCCACCGCCACCATGAACTCGAGGGACTCCAGGGCCCGGGTGAGCGATCCGGAGTCTGGGGTGGACCGCGCCGGGTTGCCCGCCACCGTGACCATGGCGCGTACCTGGCCGTCGCCCGGGGTCAGTATCTCCTCGGCGAGAGCCGCCACCGGAATCTCCCCGAGTGCCTCGGGATGCTGCCGCACCCGACTCGACCAGCGCCCGGTGCGGAACGGCCGGCGGCGCGGGGTCTCGGCGGCGGAGCGGGCGAACATCGCCCCACCGGGCCGGTCGAGGTTGCCGGTGATCAAGTTGAGTACGTCGGTGAGCCACGAGGCGAGGGTGCCAAAGGCCGCGGCGTGGGTGCCGAGGCGTCCGTAGACGACCGCCGTTGGGGCGGCGGCAAACTCGGCGGCGATCCGCCGGGTGATCATGGCAGGGATCCCGGTGAAGTCGGCGACCGCCTCGGCATCGAAGTCGGCCAACAATCCGGGTAGGCGGTCCAGTCCCCGGGTATGGGCGGCGAGGCGTCCCGGGTCCGGGGTGTGCGACAGGACCTCCGTCACCACCGCGGCCAGCCATGCGGCATCGGTGCCGGGCCGGATGAAGAGGTGCTCATCGGCGAGCTCGGCCGATTCGGTGCGCCGCGGGTCGATCACCACGACCTTGCCGCCGCGCTCCCGGATCGCGGTCATCCGGCCCGGCCAGTCGGGGGCGGTGGCCAGACTCCCGTTGGACGCCTTGGGATTGGCCCCCATCATCAGCAGATAGTCGGTGCGATCGATGTCAGGCACGGGGATCGTCAAGGGATGCCCGAACATCAGTCCCGAGGAGACGTGCTTGGGCATCTGATCGACGGTGCTCGCCGAGAAGACGTTGTGGGTGCCCAGCGCCTTGACCAGGGGCCGCAGGTACAACGTCCCGGCCAGCCCATGGACGTTGGGGTTGCCGAGATACACCGCCACCGCGTCGTTGCCGTGCCGCTCTCGGATCGGCTGCAGCCGGCGCTCGATCTCGTTAAAGGCCTCGTCCCAGGAGACTTCACTCCAGGTGTCGCCCCGCCGGATCTGGGGGCGGCGCAGGCGGTCGGGATCTTCGTGGAGTTCCCCCAGCGTGGAACCCTTGGGACAGATGAAGCCCTTGGAGAACACGTCGTCCCGGTCGCCGCGGATCCGGCTGACCCGGCCCTCGGTGACGGTCACCTCCAACCCGCAGGTGGCCTCGCACAGGGGACAGGTGCGATAGGAGGTGGTTGGCATTGGGGGAGGGTAGTGACCGGCCGTCTGATGAGCCTGGTCGCCCGTCCGCCGTCGCCCGACCCCCGACTCGGGCATCCGGTTTCCGGTTTCCGATCTCCGGTTTCCGGTCTGCGGCCCGCGGTCTCCGGACTCCGGCCCTCGGCCCTCGGGCTAGGTCTCGGGCCAGGTCTCGGGCCGACAACCGCCAGCTTTCCGGCGTCAGACGGAATCGGTCCCGGCTACGATGTAAGCAACTCCCGTCCAGACTCCTGGAGGTCTCGTGAGCACCACTGGTTGGATCATCGTGATCATTCTGTTGTTTGTCGTGTTCGGTGGTTGGCGGTTTACCCGCCGCTAGACCGGTCTCGGCTACTTCATTCGTCTAGTACGCGCTTCCAGGGCCCCGGCCCCCGGCCCAGGGGGCGCGTAATCGGTTGGTTGTTCACTAGTACTAACTTGCCGCCATGTACCGACGCCTCCTCCTCGGCACCGGGGTCCTCGTTCTCTCGCTGGTGGCTGCGGGCTGCGCCTCCGGCACCGATTCCGGCCTGAACGGGGTGCGCGACGCCGCCGAGCAGATGTACTTCGAGGTTCCTGAGGAGTGGGCGGTCTACCTCTCCGACGATCTCTCCGGTACGACCGATACTCCCTTCGTAAACCAGTCGCCCGAGCTCAATCTCCCGGTGTTCTCCCGAGTCGTGTTCCATGCCGCCGGGGTCGATGCCGGCCTCCCCGAGTTGAACACCTCCAACCTCGACTACCCGGTAGGGGCGGCGGTGGTGCGGTCGATTCCTGCCTCGCTGCGCGATCAGATTTCGCGCTATTGGCTGGCGGAGCTGGTGCTGCCGTACCACTCCCATCCGGTGGCCCAGGAGGAGTTGAAGGAAGACGTCTCCCTGGGTGAGGGCTTCGACGGTGTCAAGGTGTTGGTGCTCTACAACGACACCGAGACGGAGACCGACGCCGCAGCCTTCCTGATCAGCGTCACCGATCCAGAGGTCGAGTTCATGTACTCGATCGCAATCGGGTGCTCACTGGCCTGCTTCAACGAGCATGCCCAGTCCATCATCGATGTCGTCGACTCGTGGCTGGTAAACACCCGATGAGGACCAACACCGGCAAGCGCCGCAAGTCACCGTTCTACGACCGGATCAAGGTCACGCTCTTCCTGGTGGTCGCGATCGCGTTCTTCGTGTGGAAGGACGTCAACGACCCCTTCGTCACCCTTCGGGAGTCGTTCCTCGACTTTGCTGCCACGACTTTGGGACGAATCCTGCTCGTGCTGCTGGTCGTGGAGGTGCTGCGGCAGATCCACTACGTGATCAGCGAACACTGGGCCGGCTACAACCGGCTGTGGGCGGACCGGATCTTCGCCGGCACCGAGCGCCAGGTGACCAAGCGGTTCAACGACTTCACCCGCTTCCGGGTCAGGCGCCTGTGGAAGTGGGCGATTCTGATCGTCATCTACGCCTACCTGGTAGTACTGATGCGCGACGACGTCGCATCACCGGCGGAGGCGATCACCAGAGCCCCGGAGATATTCCTCGACATTCTCCCCATCGTCCTTCAGTTCGCCATGTACGGCGCCCTGGTGATGTTCCAGTTCGTCGCAATCTTCTGGTTCTTGTCTCGCGGGGGCATCGACATCATCTATCCCGAAGACCTAGAGACCCGATTCGACTCGGTGTGGGGCCAGGACCATGTGTTGTCCCACATCAAGGAGAACATCGCCTTTCTGGAGAACCCCGACGCGATCGAGGCCAAGGGTGGCTACATCCCCGGGGGCATCCTGCTGTGGGGCCCGCCGGGAACCGGCAAGACCCTGATCGCCCAGTCGATCGCTGGCGAGGTGGGCAAGCCCTTCGTGTTCGTGGATCCCGGTGCATTCATCCAGATGTTCATGGGCGTGGGCATCCTCAAGGTGAAGAGGCTGTTCCGAAAGCTGCGCAAGCTCTCCATCAAGCACGGCGGCGTGGTGGTGTTCTTCGACGAGGCCGACGCCTTGGGGAGCCGGGGAGGGTCGATGGGCGGCACGCCCCAGCCGGAGGGGGTGCTGGGCGAGTATCTCTCCTCGTGCAATGGGTTCGGGTATCTCAGCCCGGCGACGCAAAGCACCTTGCTCGAACAGTTGGGAGCCAACCCGGCGAGCGGTGCTGCTCCGCGAACCGGATTGGTCGACCGCCTCATCATGGGGGCTGGCATGGGTGGTGGTGGCGGGATGGGAACGCTGCAGGCACTACTCACTGAGATCTCCGGGCTCACCAAGCCGCGCGGCCTGACGAATCGGCTCCGCCGCATCCTGGGCATGAAACCCAAACTGCCACCGAAGTACCGCATCCTGATCATGATGGCGACCAATATGCCCGGGGCGCTCGATCCGGCGTTGCTCCGTCCTGGCCGTATCGACCGGATGTACAAGGTGGGCTATCCCTCCAAGGATGGCCGGATGCGCACTTTCGAGGGCTATCTCTCCAAGGTGAAGCACACCCTTACCCCGGAGCAGGTGGAGAAGGTGGCGGTGACCACTCCGTACTTCTCTGGCGCCAAGATCAAGGACCTGGTCAACGAGGCGTTGATCCACGCCATTCGCGAGGGCCGCGAGGTGGTCGAGTTTCCCGACGTGTGGCACGCCAAGGCGCTCAAGCAGTTCGGCCCGCCCGATGACCACGAGTACGTGGTGCGAGAGAAGTGGGCGGTGGCCATTCACGAGGCGTCACACGCGGTGATCGCCCATCTGCTGCGCACCCACGCCGCCATCGACATCGTCACCATCGAGCGCCGCGGCGACACCGGTGGTTTCGTCAGCAATATCCCCATCGAGGACCGATTCACCGCCTGGCGTTCCGAGAAGGAGGCCGACATCAAGACGTCGCTGGCGTCTCTAGCCGGCGAGCGGATGTTCTTCGGCTATGACAACTCCTCCGGGGTCACCGGCGATCTCATGGCCGCCACCCGCACCGTGGCAGCCATGGAGGGGGTGTGGGGGATGGGCGACCGTCTTTCCTCGTACCTCGGCCTGGCGCCATCCGCGGTAGGGGCAGGGCCGGATCCCACGGACCGGGTGTTGCGCTCGCTGGGGCCGCAGGTGGAGGAGAAGCTGCAGCAGCTTTACGACGAGGTGTTCACGCTGCTTGAGGAGCACCGCGAGCAGGTGCTGGCCCTGGCCACGGTGCTGGTGGAGCGCAAGACCCTCTCTGGTGACGATGTCGCCGAGATCATGGGAACTCCTCCGGGATCCCGCACCATCCATCGTCCCCAGGGCTTTATCGCCTTCGACCCCGACACCGGCAACGGTGGCGATGCCTCCCGGTTCACCTCGATCCCGGCGCTCCCCAAGGCGGGCAAGACGAAGGTGAAGAAGGACAAGGCGAAGGCGAAGAAGGCGGCCAAGGCGAGAGCCGACGGCGAGGACGACGAGGGCTGACGAGTTCAGAGTTTGGAGTTCAGAGTTCAGACTCCAAACTCTTACCGCTCCCCCCTTGTGGGGGAGCCGACCGAACGCAGTGAGGTCGGTGGGGGGTATTGCTCTCAGTAACCCCCCATCCCCCCAGCTCGCTTCGCTCGCCGGGGTACCCACAAGGGGGGAAGGGTTCTTGGCACTACCCCAGCACCCACCCCACCTCACTGACGAACGCCGGTCCGCATGATGCGGTGAGTAAGCGACGCTCGCTGCTCCCCACTGCCGCCAGCACCAGGCCCTCACCGTCCTCCACCAGGACGTGGGTGCCGTCGCCGACCGCCCACATCCGTACTGTCGGAGAGGACACCGGCAGCGTGGTCTCTGTGGTGTCGCCGGTGACAGGGTCGATCACCGTCGGGGCATCGACCGCTCCGGTGACCGCAATGACGTGGTCGGTGTCGTGCCAGCCCACCATCTGGGCACCTTCCGGGATGCCGCGGGCCACGTCGGATACGGGCTCCCCGCTCTCCTCCTGGAGCAGCACCCACAACCCGGCGGTGGTGGCGTCGGGCGGGCCGAGTGCGACGAGCACCGTGTCGCCGTCGATGCTGCGGTAACCGGCGAGAGGGACCGGGTTCGCGGATGCCAGTTCGGTGATCCATACCCAGCGTGCCGCCCCAGCCAGCGGATCGACGGCGATGATCCCGTACTCGAGAATGGCGCCGTCGGGGTCGTAACGCTCGGCGCCGAGCAGGGCAAGAGAGCCGAGGCTCCCCATGATCGAGACCGCGCTCCACTCGGCGAGATCGATGGTGATCGCTTCACCCGACAGCGTGCCCACCAGTATCGCGGCACCGGGACCGGAGACCTCGACCGTGTACACCTCGCCCCCGGCCGCGATCAGGGCGCCCTCGGGGGTGGCGACCTCCAGCGGCGACCAGGCGATGGCGGTGGGGTCGAGCACCCAGAGGCTCCCGTCGATGGCGACGATCCGTGACAGAGGCGCGGCGATGGATTCCGGGGTGAGATCCTCAGGCTCGCGCCGCTCCTCGTGGGTGCCGACCAGGACGCCGAGCATCGGCCGTCCCGTCACCTCGGGGCTCTCGGTGAGGGTCACCTCCACCTCGTGCGGCTGGCCGTCACGGGTGCCCTCCAGCATCACGGTGTCGCCGACGGTGCGGGCCCGCACTGCGGCGACCAGATCGGCCGCGGTGCGGATCTCCTCCCCGCCGAAGGCGGTGACCACGTCGTTGATGGTGAGCCGGTCCACGGCCGGCCCCTCGGGAAGCACGTCGACGATCAGCGCCCCGAGCCCGGAGCCGATGGTGAACGTGCAGCGTCCGGTGCCGACGTCACCGGGGGCGTTGGGGACCAGCGAGGTGGGCACGACCGGGGCAAGGGTCTCGCGGTCGCTGCGATTGGCGCAGGCGGTCACCACCAGGGTCATGGCCACCACGGCGAGCGGCCAATGGATGGGACGGCGCCGATTCATGGCGGGAGACTATCGCCCCGTCGTTGGGATGCGTTCAGTCGGCCGCGGGGCGACACACCAGGCACGGCCGATACCCGGAGCGGCGGGCCTCGGCGGCATCGGTGAAGTCGAATCGGTGTGCAGCGGCGATGCGCCGGGCCCGATGGCAGGTGGGCAGGCAGAAGATCCCGGTGGTGTCGCTGCCGACGAACCGCACCCCGCGACCTGCCAGCCGGCTGAAGTCGTCGACGTCGAGTCCCTCGGCGGCGAGCAGAATCCGCTTGTTCTCCGGGTCGCCCAGCGAGTAGTCGCCGAACGTCCCGTCGGAACGCACCACGCGGTGGCACGGGATGATCAGGGGCACCGGATTGGTGGCCAGAGCGGTTCCCACTGCCCGCACCGCCCCGGGACGCCCGATCTCCTTGGCCACCCAGCCGTAGGGACGGACTTCTCCGCGGGGAATGGTGGCGGTGGTGCGCAGCACCGTCGCCTGGAACGGGGTGAGGCGGCCCACGTCGACCGGAAGTCGTCCCGGGCGCCCCGCCGCGATGGCGGCATCGAGGTGGCGGTCGAGAGTCGGGGGCATCCGGTCGACCGCCACCGCCCGGCGCCCAAAGCGGCGCTCGTAGGTTGTGACGAAGCCTCCCGGGTCGTCGGCGAGCTCGAGGGCGGTGACCCCGGCCCGGCCGAAGGCGACCAGCACCTCTCCGAGCAGGCTGTTGCGGTGCACGACACCATCGGCGATCCCGGTTCCCACCAGGACGTTGGGGAGCAGGCCGTCGGGCGGAGCGGCGGCGAGGGCGGACAGTTCGGCGGTGATGCGGTCGGTCATTGCTCGATTCCTTCCAGTCGGGCGCGGAGGCGGGCCAGGCCGCGGTGGGCGTCGGCCTTTACGGTGCCGACGGGACGTCCCAGTGCGGTGGCCACCTCGTCGTAGGGGAGGCCGACGACGTGATGCAGCACCACTGCGGCGCGCATCGGCCAGGTGAGGTGGGAGAGTTCGGTGGCGAGCCACTCCTGTTGGGAGCGGTCTATCGCCACCGTCTCCGGACCCGGTCCGCGGTCGGCCGGTTCGGCGGCGGTCTCGGCGGTCTGGGGGCGGCGGCTCCGGGTGCGGTGATGATTGCGGCATAGGTTGGCGGCGATGGTCCACATCCAGGCTCCCGGATTGAGATCCCGGATGCGCTCCTCCGGGTAGCCCTGCAAGGCCCGGTAGGCGCGGAGGTATGCCTCCTGGGAGATCTCCTCGGCGTCGTGGCGATTGCCCACCAGACGCAGGGCTCCGGAAAAGACGCCGCCCGAGGTCTCCCGGACCAGATCCGCAAAGGCGCCATCGAGGTCGGTGGCGAGAGCGGAGGCGAGGTCACCAGGGGTCACGGTCCTCATGCTGGTCAAGAACCCCGCAGTGTGTCGAATGGTTGCAGGGAAGTCATGAGTCATGAGTCATGAGTCATGAGCCGGAAGCCTGTCACGGTATCGTGCCGATCGTGGCCGGTTGCTGCGATCCCGTCGGATATCGCAAGGTGTTCAACTCCCGCCAGGCGCGGCGGGCGGTACACAACTTCGAGCGCAAGGGACTCGACGACACGGCCGGTTCCATGATCGCGGCATTGCGGGCGCGGGGGATCGGTGGGGGCACTCTCCTTGAGGTCGGTGCCGGGCCAGGCACTGCCACCGTGACGCTGCTCGAGGCCGGCATGGCAACCGCTGTCGCCTTCGACATCTCTCCGTCGCATGAGAGGGTGGCCGGGGCGCTGCTGCAGGGACGCGGTCTCACCGAACGGGTGGAGTGGCACACCGGCGACTACTTGACCGTCGCCGATCGACGTACCGCCGATGTGGTCTTCCTCAACCGG
The DNA here is from genome assembly GCA_964440905.1 of uncultured Acidimicrobiia bacterium. Taxonomy (GTDB): domain Bacteria; phylum Actinomycetota; class Acidimicrobiia; order Spongiisociales; family UBA11373; genus UBA11373. Next base: position 12,430 of record CAYTTU010000115.1, read on the forward strand.
GTGGTGTGCTGTTACCCCGACGGGGTCGGGCTGATGGCGGCGGTGGCGCCGCAGGCGGAGAGGTTCTTGGCGGTTTCATACCCGCGACCACGCTGGTGGGTGCGCGGCGCGCTTCGAGTCTTGAACGGATACCTGCGGCTGCGCCGCGTGCCCTTCCAGGTGTTCGTCCATGATCCCGAGGCGTTGGCGACGCCTGCCGTGGCGGCCGGACTGCGGGAAGCGGCGTCGGGTCAAACCGCCGTGTGGGAGTGGAAGGTATGGGAGAGGTCGGCGCCCTGACGGTCGCCTCCCGATGCCAGATGCCCGATGCCCGGAACCCGATACCGCAACTACCCGCGACCCTAACCCCTAGTCCCTAACTCCTCGCCCCTCGCCCCTCGCCCCTGCCTCGCGTTCTCAAGTACCGCCCCCACACCAGATACGCCGCCGCGGTGCGATATGGGGCCCACTGTTGGGCGACGGTGCGCAGCGTCGCCGCGGAAGGGAGTCCGCTCTCGGAGATCTCGGCCCAACCGACTCGCAGTGCCAGATCACCGGCGGGAAACACGTCGCGGCGCCCCAGGGCAAACTGCAGGTAGCACTCCGCGGTCCACAGTCCGATGCCGGGAAGGCTCACCAGGGTTCGCGTGATCTCATCGTCGGGCTCGGTGTCGAGGGAGGCGAAGTCGAGGTTGGTGCTGCCGATGGTGCGGG
>CAYTTU010000116.1:0-4115 GCA_964440905.1 uncultured Acidimicrobiia bacterium
CCCCCGACATACCCAGTGGCCCCGGTGACCAAGATGCGCATGGGTTGGAAGATACGGCCGAGAACGCGGTGTGCCCAATGCCGTTGGACCCGATACCCGATGCCCGATGCCCGATTTCCGAGTTTGGAGTTTGGAGTTTGGGGACTGGGGACTGGGGGCCAGGCTGGAGACTGGGGACTGGGGACTCTTCAAAGGAACCGGCCCCGGGGTGACCCCGGGGCCGGTGCCGATGTCAGATTCGTCTCAGGCTGCGGCGGCAGCTGTCTTCTCCGGACGAGAGGCCCACACCAGACCGAGCCCGGTGAGCATCAGTGTTCCGCCGAGAGCGGCAAACAGGGCGGCCAGGCCCAGTGCCAACTGCAATGTGTACGCCGTGGTGGTGCCGACTCCGAGCTGTGCGGTGAGACCGAACACCAGCGGCGTCCACGCCAGTCCCCGTGCCGGACCCTCGAGCGGGTGAGACCGGTCGAACTCGCTGTAGTAGCGGCCGTCCACCTGAAACTCGTTTTCGCCAGCCGGGAAAACCTCGTCGGCGCCGATGGTGCCGTCACCGTTGGCGTCGTATTCCGTGTCTTCGTCGAGCACGATCGTCAACGTCCCGTGGAGCGTGTGGTAGTTGATCGTCGCCATCTGATACATGTACTCGGTGGCGGTGTCGACGATCGGATCGTTCGGATCCAGATCGCTGGCGTTGATCGTGAATCCCCAATCCTCGGTCAGCAGAGCCTTGATGGCGTCTGCGCCCTCGGTGGTGCCACGGTCGACCAGTTGGCCGTCCTCGTTGTAGGTCAGGACCACGTTCTGCTCTGAGCTGAACGCGTCCAGGGCCCCGTAGCCCTCCTGGGTCTTCATGTAGGCGACACCCGCCACCACGAAAAACAACACTCCGACTGCGGTAAGGAGGTACCCCACCAGGCGGACTCGGCTCGTTCTCATCTTTATCCCCTCCCAGGGGTCGTGCTATCTCGGTGTTGAGCTAACGGGGCAATCTTCGACTACAGGACTGCACGACACAAGCGGGACAAGCCCCTATCCGGGCGGGACCAATGCCCCGAACCGCGGGGATCCACTCGCCGGCCGTCACCCGGCGAGGATGGCAATGACCCGGTCGACGAAGTCCTTTACGGAAGCCTCGGCGAGTCGCCCGAGGAGGGCCCGATCCAGGACTCGCCCCACCGAGCCCAGCGGGGGCTGATAGGAGCCTTGAAAGCGGACCTGGGTGAGGTCCCCGCCCATGTCGGCGACGGTGAGCTCGGCATCCATGCGGGGGAACAGTCCCGGAGTGCCCGTGGCCCACCACTCCATGGGAACCGAGGTCGACCCGGTGCCGCGCATTGGTGTGCCGAGGTCGAGCAGGACCGTCTTGGCGACTCCGCCGCCCCCGATCTTGACCACCAGACCCTCACCCAGGCGGTAGGCCGAGTCCGCCGGCCCGGCCAGGGCGTCGCCCAGCGCGAGCAGGTGCGCCTCGACGTCGGCGAAGGGCCGCTCCACGATCCCGTAGTACTGGACGAGCATCCTGAGAGTTGACCGTGTCCCCAGGACTTGAGATAGGGCCGAAAGGCCGCCACCAAGCCGCCAATGCGCACCGCTCCCGGTCCGAGTCACCCCTCCTGGGCGATGACCGCGCTCACCATGCCGAACATCCCCTGCTCGGATTCCACGTGGGTGAGGATATGACAGTGCCACACCCACACGCCAGGGTCGGTGACATGGAACAGCACCGAGTACCGCTCTCCCGGGGCGACGCTCAGCGTGTCGGTCCAGTAGGGACTCTCCAGCGGAACGCCGTCCTTGGCCACCACCAGCCCGAAGAACTGATGCTGGTGCATCGGGTGGATCTGCAAGCCCTCGTTGAAGTAGTGCACCAGGTACCAGTCACCGACGTTGAAGACATACGGGTCGGTGGCCGGGAAGGACTTGCCGTTCAGCGAGTATCCGATCACCCCGGCGTCGTTAAGCACCATCGGGACCTCGGCAGCCAGCTCCAGGTCCCCCGGGATGTTCATCCCCGAAACGGTGTCGCCCAGAGGAAGGCTGAGATCACCGATGAAGAAAGTCCCGAACAGGCCGTTGGGCACCTGCATCTGAGCGTGGTGGTGGGCGTGGTACATCGCCACCGCGGTCCGTTCGGCGACGAACTCGTAGGTGAACGTCTGGCCCGGCTCGATCAGCGGCTGGGTGAGCGGAGCGACGCCGTCCATGTCGTTGGGTAGCGCCACTCCGTGGAAGTGGACATCGGTGCCCATCGGCAGCTCGTTGGTCACGTGCACCCGCACGCGGTCTCCCACCTCGACCCGGATCATGGGTCCGGGAACCTGGCCGTTGTAGGACCATGCCTGAACGATCCGTCCCGGCGCCACCTCCCAGTCGATGATCGACGCGGTGATGTCGAACTCCTTGGCCCCATCGGCGGCGATGCGCGGTTCGAGGAGCTGATTGCCCCGGCCCGCGGTGGCGGCGGGAAAGGCCAGGATGGACGCCGTCATGGCGTCGGACATCGCCTGGTAGTCCGCCTCCTCGTGACCGCCGGTGGTGGGCGGGGCAGCCTCGGAGCTCACCACGAGAGTGGCGGTCATCCCCGCTTCGCGATGACCCGGGATGGCGCAGAACACGGTGTAGGTGCCGGCGGCGACATCGGGAGCCGACCAGAGCACCGCCCCGTTCGGTTCGACGTCCGGCGACTGCACGATCCCGTCGATGGAGAGGTTGTGGACCGTGGCGCCGCGGTTGGAGATCTGGAAGGCGATATCCCCCGGCTGGGCCTCGAGGTGCCCTTCGATGGAGAAATCGGCCAGGGTGATCACGTGGATCTCGGAGGCGCCCGAGCCCTCCAGCGCGGCCTCGGCGGCCCGCAGGTCGGTGCGCACCACCGCCAGCTCGTCACGCACTGCGTCGAGATCGCGCTCCAGTGCGGTCACGTCTTCTTCGGGTACCCCGGCGACGGAGTAACACGCCGCCGTCACCACGGACATCACGGCAAGCAGAATCCAACTTCCCCGACGCATCGCTTTATCCCCTCTCGTCGCGTCACCATCGGACCACCCGGGGAATCCCGGAGTCATCGAGTCGTGGATTCTCATCTGCTGCCCTCAGCCCGAGTAGGGCCAGAAGACCTGAGCCGCTGCTCAGACCTTGGCCGGGGCGAGCTCCGCATCGGCGGTCCGGCGGCCCTTGGACCACCACATGGCCACCAGCAGGATCAACAGCGCCACCCCGGCGATCACAAAGCGCACATCGTTGTCGCGCAGTGCGATGACTGCCGGCAGCATCAGCAACGACACCAGGTTCATGACCTTGATGAGGGGGTTGAGTGCCGGGCCTGCGGTGTCCTTGAACGGGTCCCCCACCGTGTCCCCGATCACCGCTGCCTTGTGGGCCTCCGACCCCTTGCCGCCGTGATGGCCCTCCTCGATGTACTTCTTGGCGTTGTCCCACGCCCCGCCGGAGTTGGAGAGGAAGTTCGCCATGAGCTGACCAGTAAGGATCGCCGCAGCGAGGAACCCTCCCAGAGCGAGGTACGAGATGCCGAATCCGACGATCACCGGAGTGAGCACCGCCAGCAGCGCCGGGGTGACCAGTTCGCGTAACGAGGCGGCGGTGCAGATGTCGATCACCGGCCCGTAGTCGGGACGCCGATCGCCGCGCATGATCGCCCCATCGGCGAACTGGCGCCGTACCTCCTCCACCACGACCCCGGCGGTGCGCCCGACGGCACGGATCGCCATCGACGAGAACATGAACGCGACGGATCCGCCGATCAGCAGACCGATGAAGATCTTGGGATCGGCCACGTTGATCGAGGTGAGGGGGTTCTCGAACAACTCCGAGCCAGTCAACTCCAACCCGAGTTCGCTGGCGATGGTCTCGACGAATGACGCAAACAGCGCCACCGCGGCAATGACCGCCGATCCGATGGCGAAACCCTTGGTCACGGCCTTGGTGGTGTTGCCCACCGCATCGAGACCCACCATCACCACGCGGGCCTCGTCATCGAACTCTCCGGACATCTCGGCGATGCCGGCGGCATTGTCCGCCACCGGGCCGAAGGTGTCCTCGGACACGACCACCCCGGTGGTGGCCAGCATGCCCATCCCGGTCAGTGCCACCAGGTA
>CAYTTU010000117.1:0-3901 GCA_964440905.1 uncultured Acidimicrobiia bacterium
GAGGTGAGGATGGCGAAGTAGGGGGCGTGGATCGAGACTGCGATGCCCCGGTCGGCGGCGAGTCGACCAAATGCGGCACAGCGCTTTTCCTTCCAGGGAAAGCCCGACGTGAAGCCGAATTCGAATGCCGTCTGACCCCGCCCCACCAGGCCGTCGAGGAAGGCGGCGTCGTCCCCGTGCTCGGGAGGAAGGCCGGAGATGCCGAAGGAGATCACGGTGAGAGGCTATCCGGCCTGGCGGCCGGATAGCCGATGCCAGAGACCCGATGCCCGATGCCCGAAGCCGAAGGTCCGACAAGTCGGGAGTCGGGAGTCGGGAGTCGGGAGTCGGGTGACCCAACCTATCCTCGCAATTCATGCCTGCTCCACGCTCCGCCTCGGTCGTGATCGCTGGCGCCGGTATCGCCGGGGTGGCCACCGCGTACTTCCTCACGGTGCGCCACGGAGTGCGCGGCGTGGTCCTCTGCGATCCGCGGCCGCCACTCACTCTCACCTCCGACAAGTCCACCGAGTGCTATCGCAACCTGTGGCCCAATCGTCCGATGGTGGCGCTGATGAATCGCTCGATCGACCTTCTGGAGGAACTCGCCGCCGAAAGCGGCAACGCCTTCGGATTGAATCGCCGCGGCTACCTCTATGCCACCGCGAGCCTGGAACAACTCGCCGCCCTGGAAGCCAACGCCAGGCGCGCCACGGCCTTCGGAGCCGGGGAGGTGCAGGTGCACCGCGGCGGTGGCGCCGATCCGGAGTATCTGCCGGCAGAGGCAGAGGGGTGGGAGGCGGCACCTGACGGCGCCGACCTGATCGCCGATCCTGCTCTGCTGCAGCGCCACTTTCCGGGAATCTCTCCGAACGCGGTCGGAGCCCTTCACGTGCGCCGCGCCGGATGGTTGTCGGCCCAGCAGCTCGGCGCCTACCTGCTGGAGCGCTCCCGGGACTCCGGGCTGATCCATATCCCCCATGGTGTGACCGCGGTCGACCACCGCGGCGGAGCCGTGCAGGCGGTGACACTCGACGACGGGACCACGATCACCTGCGGGGCGTTGGTCGACGCCGCGGGGCCAATGCTCGCACCGGTGGCGGCACTGCTCGGCGAGACGCTGCCGGTGCACTCGGAAGTGCATCACAAAGTCGGGTTCCGTGACACCCTCGGCGTGATGCCGCGTGACGCCGGGCTGCTCATCTGGAGCGACCCGCAGCGGCTCGACTGGACCGACGACGAGCGTCGCCTGCTCGAAGACGAGGGGCGGATCGATCTCCTCGAGGAGATGCCGATCGCCTGTCACGGGCGTCCCGAGGGGCGCGGCGACTCGCCGTGGGTGCTGGCGCTGTGGGAGTACCGCCGCATGGTGACCGAGCCGGTGTGGCCGTTGCCCCAGGATCCGCTGTACGGCGAGGTGGTGATCCGCGGTCTGGCGGCGATGTTCCCCGATATGGCGCGCTACCTCGATCGCATGCCCCAGCAGGTCGTCGACGGCGGGTACTACACCAAGACCATCGAGAACCGCCCACTCGCAGGACCCCTGCGAACCTCCGGAGCGTTCGTCGTCGGGGCGCTGTCCGGGTTCGGGGTGATGGCGGCGTGCGGCGTCGCCGACCTGGTGGCGGGGCACCTCACCGCAGCGGCCCTACCCGAGTACGCCGCCGCCTTCAGCCTGGAGCGCTATGACGATCCGGAGTACCAGCGCGAGATCGAGGAGTTGACCGAGACCGGGCAGCTGTAGCGGTTGCGATGCCTCGATTGCATCGCAACCGCCACGTCCCCAAAGGGGGGAGGGAGCCGACCGCAGATCGAAGGGGGGTGACGGGAGCATGCCGACAAGTACGCGGCGTAGCATCCCGCCATCATGGTTACTGGGGGGGCCAAAGGGTTCGACGATCCCGATGACACGATCCAGGGTGGCGGACTCGTTTCGCAGCGACTGACACTCGGCGCCAACGTCGTGTCTCGCTCATCCCATTCGCCCGGATGGCGCTGGTCGGTACGCGCCCGCGGCACCGGCGCCGACCCATGGTGCCAGACACATCATGTCGGGTACGCGCTGAGCGGGTCCATGCACATCGTGATGCGCGACGGCTCCGAGTTCGACATCAAGGCCGGGGACGTATTCGAGCTCCCGCCGGGTCACGATGGATGGGTGACCAGCGACTCCCCTTTCGAGACCCTCGACTGGGTGGGCGCTCGCTCGTGGCTGGCCGATAGAGGGCGAAACGCCAGCATCCTTGCAACCATTCTCTTCACCGACGTGGTCGACTCCTCCGGCGAGGTTCGCCGCCGCGGGAATGCGGCATGGACCGAGCTCAACACCACGCTTGCCCAGCGCAGCCTGGATCTGGTGGTGGAATACGGTGGCGAGGTGGTCAAGTCGACCGGTGATGGACTGCTCACCTTCTTCGGAAGCACGGGGCGTGCCATCCTGTGCGGACTCGAACTGGTCGACCTCGCCGCGGGCCTCGGCCTCGCCATCCGGGTGGGTATTCACACCGGAGAGGTCGAACCGGTGGGTCACGACGTCCACGGTTTGAGTGTGCACGAAGCGGCTCGCGTGATGGCGGCCGCTGGCCCCGGCGAGGTACTCGTATCTGAAGTGACTCGATCACTCGCGGCCGCGTCGGGAGTGGTCTTCGAAGATCGCGGCTCGGTCGAGCTGAAGGGGATCGGCACCAGACAGCTCTATCTGGTCTCGACGATCTAATACCCGCGCCGCGCGGACCAGATCTGAGCTTCAACCTGTGAGCTGCTTCAGCTCACTACGAGGAGAACGACCCACTGAAGTCGACCGTGATCGCCGTTCCCGCCTGGGTGAACCCATCGAGGTCGTCACACGAGAACGAGCCGGCAAACCCGGAACTGTCGTTCTGGGTCAACTCGAACGAGCAGCCGAGAAACTCCCCACCGGTGACCACCACCGAGGCGTCGCCGAACGAAACCGCGAAGGTCCCCGGAATCGTGACCACCGAAAGGATCGATCGATCGTCGTCACCGGTAAAGCTCGCGCTCCACCCACCGTTGCTGAAGACGCTCGCCGCCGGGACGAACGTGAACTCCCCGGAACGCTCGTACCCACCACTGATCTGGAAGACGATCGAACCGTCGGAGCCGCCACCGATGGAACCGGCGGTGGTTGCGGTCGTGGTCGCCACCCCCCCGCCACCCGGTTGGGTAGTCACGGTCGCGTCGTCGTCGCCGCAGGCGATGGCGACCAGTAAGAAGGCGGCAATAACAGCGGCAAGACGGACGGTGCGCATCGATCCCCTCCCGGGTGAGTTGTCTGAGAGCCTATTCGCCGGTCGGGCGGGATGTAGGGGCGCTGGACGACCGGGATCAATCGGTACGGTCGGCTCCCTCCCCCCTCTGGGGGGACGTACGGTGTGGGCCGGGTGGGAGTCGAACCCACAACCGCCGGGTTAAAAGCCCGTTGCTCTGCCAGGTTGAGCTACCGGCCCGTGATGAAGGTAGCCGGGTCGGGGTGGCTGGACATAACCTCTCCAGATGACCCGGACCGCGCTCGTATTCGGCGAAACCCTGATCGATGAGTACCCCGACGACCGAGTGGTCGCCGGGGCCCCGCTGCACGTCGCCGCTCACCTCGCCGCCCTTGGCTGGCAAGCAGTCCTGATCAGCCGGGTGGGCCACGATCGAGACGGGAGGACCGTGGTAGCGACCGCGGCGGCTCTTGGAGTCGACGTATCACTGGTCGAGACCGATCCCTCCCTTCCCACCGGGGTCACCGTGATCGGGATGACCGATCGCGGCCACCAATTCGACGTCCGGCACCCGGCGGCCTGGGATGCGATCGCCGGACCCGATGAGGTGCCGCCTCACGATGCTCTGGTGTTCGGATCGCTGCCGTTGCGCGATCCTCGCAGCGCCGCCGCCCTGCACCGGATGCTGGACGCAT
>CAYTTU010000118.1:0-8410 GCA_964440905.1 uncultured Acidimicrobiia bacterium
GTGGCCGGCTCGGGACATGGACTGGTGGCATCGATCCTGGGAGCCATCGCCGTCGGCTGCGCCATGACCAACGTCGTCGGCGGGTTCCTCATCACCGACCGCATGCTGCGGATGTTCAAGCACGCCGACAAGGAAGACTGAGTGGACCGCGAGCTGGCGACCCAACTCACCTATCTGGTGGCGTCGGTCCTCTTCATCCTGGGACTCCGCTCCCTGACCAAGCCGGATCGCGCCCGCCGCGGCATGCTCCAGGCGGCGCTGGGAATGCTGCTCGCCATCGTGGGCACCCTGATCCACCAAGAGATCATCGAGTACCAGTGGATCATCGGCGGTTTGATCGTAGGAACGCTGCTTGGGTACCCGTTGGGCATGTGGGTGCCGATGACTGCGATGCCGCAGCGGATTGCCTTCTCCCACATGTTCGGGGCGCTGGCAGCAACGTTGGTGGGGGTGGCGGAGTTCACCACCGCGCTACGTGATGGTGAGGTGATCGAAACCGCAACGATGACCGCACTCGGGATCGAGGTGCTGTTCGGAGCACTCACCGTCACCGGCTCGTTCATCGCCTTCGGCAAGCTCGCCGAGATCATTCCCGGCCGCCCCCTCACCTACAAGGGCCAAAACCTGACCAACGCGATCCTGTTCGTCGTCACGATGGGACTGCTGGTCTTCGTGATCCTCCACCCACAGCAGGAGCTCGCCTTCTATCTCCTGGTGGGTCTGGCGGCCGCCATCGGCCTGTTCATCGTCCTGCCCATCGGTGGCGCCGACATGCCGGTGGTGATCTCGCTGCTCAACTCGTACGCCGGCCTGGCGGCGGCGGCGACCGGATTCGCCATCGACAACACCGTGCTGATCATCGCCGGGGCACTCGATGGTGCTTCCGGGTTCCTGCTCTCGATCATCATGTCCCGGGCGATGAACCGGTCGTTCCGCAACATCCTCTTCGGAGCGTTCGGTTCCAAGGTGACCGCCGGGACCAAGACGGCAACTGGAATGATCGTGCAAGAGGTTTCGGTGGCCGACGCCGCCCTGCGGTTGGCGTACGCCCGCAGGGTGGTCGTGGTGCCGGGATACGGCATGGCGGTGGCCCAGGCACAGCACCAGGTGAAGGAGGTGGCCGAACTGGTGGAGCGCAACGGCGGCGAGGTGCGGTACGCCATCCACCCGGTGGCAGGACGGATGCCGGGGCACATGAACGTGTTGCTCGCCGAGGCGAACATCCCGTACGACAACCTCGTGGAGATGTCCGAGATCAACCCGCAGCTCCCCGAGACCGACGTCGCACTCGTCGTTGGGGCCAACGACGTGGTGAACCCCGCGGCGGTGAACGAACCCTCCAGCCCCATCTACGGAATGCCCATCATCGACGCCTACAAGGCGCAATCCGTCATCGTCCTGAAGCGTTCGATGAACCCTGGTTTCGCCGGCATCGAGAACGAGCTGTTCTACATGCCCAACACCACGATGCTGTTCGGCGATGCCAAGACGTCGCTCACCCGACTCGCCGCTGAGATGAAGGCACTGTGAGTTTGGAGTTTGGAGTCTGGAGTTTGGAGTCTGCCTCTGAACTCTGAACTCCAAACTCTCTACTTCATCTGCGGGAACCCGAGATTCACCCCGCGGTGGCGCGGGTCGGGCCACCGGGAGGTGATCACCTTCAGCCGGGTGTAGAAGTTGACCCCCTCCATCCCGTACATGCGGGCGTCTCCGAAGATCGACGCCTTCCACCCACCGAAGGAGTGGTATGCCATCGGCACCGGGATCGGTACGTTGATCCCCACCATCCCGACCTGAACCTCGTTCTGAAACTTCCGGGCCGCCCCGCCGTCGTTGGTGAAAATCGCCACACCGTTGGCCCACGGGTTCTCGTGGAGCAGTTTCATGGCGTCGTCGAAGGCATCGACCCGCACCGTGGAGAGCACCGGACCGAAGATCTCGTCGCGGTAGATGGACATCTCCGGGGTGACGTCGTCGAACAGCGTCGGTCCGACGAAGAACCCAGGCTGATCGGTGAGATCACGGCCATCGACCACAAGCGTGGCACCCTCGGAGACCCCGGCATCGATGTAGCCGACCACCTTGTCGCGGTGCTGTGCCGTCACCAACGGTCCCATCTCCGCCCCCGGCTCCAGACCCTGGGCCACCTTGATCCGGTTCAACCGCTCCACCACCTTGGGCATCAGACGATCGGCGGCGTCACCCACCGTCACCAGTACCGAGATCGCCATGCAGCGCTCGCCCGCAGAACCGTATCCGGCGGAGACCGCGGCATCGGCCGCCAGATCCATGTCGGCGTCCGGAAGCACGATCATGTGGTTCTTGGCGCCACCGAGCGCCGCCACCCGCTTGCCGGCTCGGGTGCCGGTCTCGTATACGTAGCGTGCGATCGGAGTCGATCCCACGAACGACACCGCACCGATGTCGGGGTGCTCGAGGATGCGGTCCACCGCCACCTTGTCCCCATGGACCACGTTGAACACTCCGTCGGGCAACCCGGCCCTCATGAACAGCTCTGCACAGAAGTTGGCGGCAGACGGGTCCTTCTCCGACGGCTTGAGCACAAAGGTGTTGCCGCAGGCGATGGCGATGGGATACATCCACATCGGGACCATCGCCGGGAAGTTGAACGGGGTGATCCCGGCAACGACGCCCACCGGTTGGCGGATGGAGTAGGTGTCGACGGCGCTGGAGACGTTCTCGTTGAATTCGCCCTTGATGAGTTGCGGGATGCCACAGGCGAACTCGATCACCTCGATACCGCGCTGCACCTCTCCCTGGGCGTCGCTGAAAACCTTGCCGTGCTCCGACACCAGGAAGCGGGCGATGTCGTCACGATGTTCCTCGACCAGATCGCGGTAAGTGAACATGACCGCGGTGCGCTTCGACAACGAGACGTCGCGCCATCCCTCCCAGGCCCGCAGCGCCGAGGCCACTGCGAGATCCACCTGGTCCACCGAAGCCAGCGCCACCCGGGCCTGAACCTCGCCGGTGGCGGGGTCAAAGACGTCACCCCACCGCTCCACCTTGCCGGAGAACTGTTTGTTGTCGATCCAATGGGTGATCTGGCGCATGGACACACCGAGGCTAGTTGGCGCCGGGCGGAATGCCGGGTGGCCGGTACCAGTAACCAGCTACCAGTTAAGGAAGCGGCCGCGGCCCTGGGGCTTGTCGCAGACCCCTGCCCCGGACTCGTACAGTTGGCGACCGATGCCCGGGTTGGACGACCTCGTCGCCGCCACGCCGGCGAACCGCGACCGGTATGTCGACTTCTTGCGCGCCATGAGCATCCTGGCGGTCGTCATCGGCCACTGGTTCATCGCCATCATCGTGTGGGAGGCCGGCCGGATCTCGGTCGACAACGCCGTCGGTTTGCAGCGCGGACTGTGGCTCGTCACCTGGGCCCTTCAGGTGATGCCCGTCTTCTTCTTCGTCGGTGGGTTCTCCAACGCGACCGGCTGGGATTCGGCGCGTCGCCACGGACTCTCATACCCGGGGTTCCTCAAGAACCGGCTGCGGCGCTTGCTGTGGCCGACCGCGATCTTTGCGGGAGTGTGGACCGCCATCGAGATCGCACTCCACCTCACCGACACCGGTGCGCCCGGACTGACCCGGGGCACCTTCTTGCCGTTTGGACCGCTGTGGTTCCTTGGGGTCTACGTGGTGATCGTGGCGCTCTCGCCTGCGCTACTGGTGCTCCACCGCCGCTTCGGGGTGGCGGTACCGGTCGTGCTGACGCTGGCGGTGGCGACCGTCGACGTGATCCGATTCGGAACGGAGTTGAAAGGGATCGGCTGGGCGAATCTCTTGCTGGTCTGGCTGGCCGTCCACCAGGCGGGGTTCTTCTACGCCGACGGCCGACTCGCTTCCGGTGGCCGCCGCCTGTGGTGGTCGATGATTGCCGCCGGCTTGGCCGGGCTGGTGGTGCTCACCAACCTGGTGAATTTCACCGGGGAGCTGTGGTATCCGCGCAGCATGGTCGGTGTCGACATCGAGCCGGTTTCGAACATGAGCCCGCCGTCCCTCGCCATCATTGCGCTCGCCGTCTGGCAGATCGGAGCGGCCATGCTCCTGCGCTCGCCGGTGTCCGGCTGGCTGCAGCGGCCGCTCGCTTGGAAGCGGGTCATCGCAGTCAACTCGATGATCATGACCGTGTTCCTATGGCACCTCACTGCCTTCGTCGCGGCGATCCTGGTCCTTCATCCGCTCGGATTCGGACTGGAGACGACGACTTCGGCAAGGTGGTGGCTGGAGCGGCCGCTGTGGATCCTTGCACCGGCGGTTGTACTCGGGCCGCTCCTCGCCCTGTTCTCCCCCTGGGAGCGGGGCCGTCGGCCGAGGGATCCATGAAACCAGCGGCTCTGCTCACCCGTCAGCTCGAGTCGTGCTCCTCGAGCCACGACAGCAGACCGCGGATGCTGGCGGTGGCCAACGCCACGCTGGTGTCGGCGGCCCCGTAGTACATGCGGAGGGTGTCACCATCGGAGTCGATGGTGGTGCCGCAGGGAAACACGACGTTGTCGACGTCGCCGGTCACTTCATAGGGCTCTTCGGGAGCGAACACCCACTCGTCGCCGCGACGGATGCACCGCTCGGGAGCGTCGAGGTCGAATAGCGCCAGTCCGAGCCGATAACGGGCCCCGGCGGCGGACTGCTTCACACCGTGGTAGATCACCAGCCAGCCTTCGGGCGTCTCGATCGGCGGCGGCGACAACCCGATCTTGTTCGCATCCCACCACGCACCGAGCCGCGACTCCAGCATCAGATGATGATTCCCCCAGTGCTGGAGGTCGGGGGAATACGAGATCCACATGTGAGCCCGCGGGGCACTGATCGGGCGGTGGATCAGGGCCCAATCTCCGTGGATTCGGCGCGGTAGGAGAGCGGCGTCCTTGTCCTCCGGCGCCATGATGACCCCCAGCCTCCGGAAGCTCCGAAAGTCGGCAGTGAAGGCGATGGCGACCCCGGGGCCATCTCTGGTGAAGGCCGTGTACACCACGGCGTACTCCCGCAGCTCCGGTATGAAGGTGATCCGCGGGTCTTCGATGCCCCACAGCTCCTCGGAGTGGCCCTCGGGATCCGAGAAGAGCGTCGGTACGGGATCGATCCGCCACCCATCGACGCCATTCGAGGAGCGGGCCGCACCCAGGTGCGAAAGACCGCGGCGATCCTCGACGCGGCACAGCAACAAGGTGTCCCCATCGGGCAGTATCACCGCACCGGCGTTGAAGACACTGTTCACCGGGTAGGGCCAATCCGCCGACGTGAGGATCGGGTTCCCGCCGTGTCGACGGAACAGCGGAACGCTCGAGGTCACGCCCGTGGCACCTCGAGTGACAGCTGCAGGGCCTCTCCCAGCCGCAGCTCGAGCAGAGACTGGAGAAAGGCAAGGGTCGACTCCGCACCTTGATTCTCGTTCGCGCGATCCTGGTGAAGCCCGTCCCGGCATCCACCGGTGGTCGGGTCGTAGATCGGAAGGTGGAGGTCGTTGCGACCGAGGAACCACTCCAGGGCGCGGTGCGCCTCCTTGTTCCAGTAGCGATCCCCGGTACGACGATACGCCTCGAGGCATGCCGACACCATGGCTTGCGCCTCCACCGGCTGCTGATCGAACCGGGCACGCTCGCCGCCGCGGCGATAGAAGCCTTCCGAGCCGATCGCCACGAAGTGGCCTCCCTCGGTGTCGGCCCGTTGCAGATCGGCCAGCCAGACGAGTGATTCGAGTCCCGCCTTGGTCATCGCCGGATTCGGGATGACGTCGCCGCACGTGAGCAATGCGTGCGGCAGGGCAGCGTTGCAGTAGGTCAGCCCGTCCTCGAACCAGCGCCAGTCATCGGAGGAGTTGGCCTCATAGAGGCCGAGCAACCGATTGGCCAGTTCCTCGCGCACCTGGCTCACCCGCCGGTCTCCGGCGAACCGTTGCTTGTACTCGTGGATCCCGAGGAGGGCGAATGCCCACGCCCGCGGGCTCGTGGTTCCCAGAATTGCGGGAAGCGCCTTCTCGAACAGCCGGCCGGCCATCCCCTGCACCGACGGCGCGTTGGAGCGGGCCAGGACGGTCCCGAGCGCCCAAATGGCGCGGCCGTGGCAGTCGTCGGACCCGGTGGCGTCGTCGATCCAACGGCGCTGGAAGTCCATGAAGTTGCGGAACCGGCCAGTGACCGGGTCGTAGGCGAAGGCGACAAAGGCGAGGTAGCGCGATGCCAGATCGACCGCCTCGGAGTGGCCGAGTTCTTCGAGCAGCGCGCTCACCAGCAGGGCGCGGGCGTTGTCGTCGGTGGTGTAACCCTCGCTGAAGTTGGGAATGGTGAAACTGCCGTGCTGCAACATTCCGGTGTCGTCCGTCATTCTCCGCAGGTGATCGAGCTTCAACGGGGGAAGCTCGCCGGGGCGTTGGGCAAGAGCCTTGACGGCCGGGGTGGGCTGGTAGTGCATGCGCTCGGCCTGCGCCCTCTCGAAGGACTCGACATACCGTTGGGCAACCTCGGTCCAAATCATCGATCTGCCAAACAGGTAAGCCCGCTTGCGCATCGCGTGGCGCTTGGAGTCGTTGCCGAGAAGGTCGATGACCTCGGCAGCCAGGGCGTCGACATCGGCGAAGGGCACCAGAACCCCGCGCTCCTCGGCCAGCAACTCCTCGGCGTACCAGTAGGGCGTCGAGATGACCGCCTTGCCGGCTCCCACGGTGTAGGCAAGCGTCCCGGAGGTGATCTGGGCTTCGTTGAGGTAGGGCGTCAGGTAGACGTCGGCAGCGCCGATGAAGTCGATCAACTCGTCGAGGCTCACGAAGCGGTTGTAGAAGACCACATTGCCTTCGACGCCTTTCTCCTCGGCGAGCCATTGCAGCGAGAGCCGATAGCTCTCACCTTCCTTTTCGATCACGTGGGGGTGGGTGGCGCCCAGGATGAAGTACACGACGTCCGGAAACTCCTTGAGGATGGCGGGGAGCGCCGAGATCACCGTCTCGATTCCCTTGCTCGCCGACAGGAGACCGAAGCTCAGGAGGACGGTCTTGCCTTCGACCCCGAACTGATCCTTGTGGAAGCTGGAATCGACAAAGGGAACGTCGGGAATGCCGTGCGGTATGACGTCGATCTTCTCCCCTGACACGCCATAGATGTCGCGTAGGAACTCCGCGCCGCGCTCGCTCATAACCACGATGCGATCGGACAGCTGTGCAACCTGCTGCAGGACCCGGCGTTGTTCGGCGTCGGGCTCGCGCAGCACCGTGTGCAAGGTTGTGACGACCGGCATCCGCAACTCGCGCATCAGGGCGAGAATGTGGCTCCCGGCGCGACCGCCAAAAATCCCGTATTCGTGCTGCAAGCACACGAGATCGACGTTGTTGATGTTGAGGAAGTCGGCGGCCCGCAAGTACGAGTCGATGTCCCGTTCGGTCAGCTCAAACCGCACCCGGGCTGGATATTCGTAGCCCGCCACGACATCGTTGACCGGGACCGCAAAGCACGACGTCTCCGGGAACTGCTCGGCGACCGCCTCGCACAGGTCCGTCGTAAAGGTGGCGATGCCGCACTGCCGGGGGGAGTAGTTGCCGATAAACGCGACACGGGAAAGCCGAGAGCGGGTGACTCCGGTCTCCATGATTGCCTCCTCCAGAAAAGAAAGAACCTGCCGCACCGCGCTCAGACCGCGCGGCTGCCAGCAGGTGCTATTGGCTCAGCTGCGAGCGACTCGTGAGGTGGAGTGAGGCCATTTTACCATCGGGGTGCTGCTACGCCCCGGCGACCCCACATAGCGGTGAATGAGTCCCGACGCCGCCGTGTAGCGTGTGCCGCCAACGGGCGAGGAAGAGATGACTGCGATCGGCGGTGGCGGCACATCCGATAGGTTCGAAACGCCCCCCGTGGCCGCGTCGCTCGCCGGAGCCATCGCCGGCCGCTCCCCCTGGCAGCTCTTCTGGATCCGGTTTCGCAAGGACAAGGTGGCGCTCGGCGCCCTCGTGTTCCTCGGGCTGCTCGCCCTGGCCGCAATACTCGCCCCGGTGATCGCCGATCGAGTGGTGCATCACGGCCCCAACGACCTCTTTATCCACGAGCCGGTCAAGATGGTCAACGACTTCGGCCTGCCCCTGGGACCCAACGAGCAGTTCTGGTTCGGTGCGGATCGCTCCGGGCGAGACCTGTTCGTCAGGGTGCTCTACGGGGCCCGCACCTCGCTGATAGTCGGCGTGGTCGCCACCGGCTTCGCGGTGGTGGTCGGGGTGACACTCGGCCTGATCGCCGGCTACTACGGGGGCTGGCGGGACACCCTGATCTCGCGCACCACCGACATCGTCCTGTCCTTCCCCCTGCTGCTGTTCGCCATCGGGATCGTGGGGGCGTGCTCGTCATCCCAGGAGGGATGCTTCGGGGGGCTGGTCAAACCCGGCCTCCAGTTGGTGATCTTCGTG